>CACXGJ010000180.1 GCA_902767125.1 uncultured Ruminococcus sp.
GTCAGTAATAAACGTGATAAACTTCACAATGGTAACAGAGGATGCCGACAGAATAACAAACACTATTTCACACAATCGTGTAAAGTTTTTCAAAGAACCACAGGAGGAAAGCCCCCCTCCATCGAGCAGCAGTAGCAGTCAGCGTCCAAGTAAAAATTCCGGTGTCATGGGAGTAAATTCCCCTGAAATGAACGCTTCCTTGAGATACTTCACATACGCATTCGACAAGGACGGCAATGCCGAAAAGATTGAACACCGAATGACGGCAGTTACAGAAGATGAAGCTATTGAATGGGCAAGAAGCCTTTTAAACGAAGAAAAGGGCTGGACTGATACAATATACCGATACCGTGTATACGAGAGAGATGACAAACGAACATATGTCACAGTCATAGACCAGGGACGTGAACTTCTCCCCTCTTACAGAATCCTTATAATATCCGCTGTCGGTGAAGTTCTCGTTCTTCTCATAAGCTATCTTATACTTGTAAGAGTGGGCAAATCCCTTTTCAAACAATTCGAGGAAGCCGACAGAAAACAAAAATTATTCATTGCAAGCGTCGAACAGGATTTTAAAATGCCTCTCACGGTCATAAATGCAAATACAGAGATCATTGAACGAAAAAACGGTACCAACGACCAAACCCAAGCTATCAACCGTCAGGTCAGAAAAATGACAGAGCTTGTAAAAAATCTCGGTGCATTTTCAATATTCGAGGAAGCCGATGTTGCTCTCTCAAATACAGACCTTTCAAATATGTTCAATATAATAATCGACATACAAAAATCAAAATTCGAGGAAAAAAATATTTCGCTTGAATTTGCGATCGAACCCGATATATATTTGAAATGCGATGAACAGGCGATAAGAAAAGTAATTTTGGAACTGACTCAAAATGCCGTAAATTACTCCCTGACAAAAGCCTCTTTCACTCTCAAAAAACAGGGCGACAGGATAATCATTCTCCAGAAAAATGATACAAGCCTTTCCGATGGCAGTATCGACCAAATATTCGACAGATTCACTACTCTTGAGAATGCCAAGGATAAAAATACAGTCGGACTCGGACTGTCCTATGTCAAGGATATCGTAAAGGCACATAACGGCAGGGTTTCGGCAAGTGTAAACGATAACGTCTTCACACTTGAAATAGCATTGTAAAGGGAGGCGGCAAAAAATGGCAGTTGTTTCAAATCCCGTTGTGGTAATGAAGCGGTATGAAATGAAATACATAATGTCACCGGAACAGACAGAGTATTTCAAGGAAAGCGTAAAGTACTATATGAAAATAGACAAGTTCGGTCTTACTTCGATCGCCTCTCTCTATTACGACACACCAAATTACAGACTTATCAGAACCTCGGTCGAAAAACCTCCTTTCAAGGAAAAAATACGTCTCCGTTCCTATGGCATTGCAACAGATTCCTCCCCCGTATTCCTCGAGCTGAAACGCAAGGCTTACGGAATAGTCTACAAAAGGCGTGTACAGTCAACTATCCCGCTCGTCAAAAAATTCTTTTACGGTGAGGGCGATATATGTGCAGGCGGTCAGATAAACAAGGAAATAACTACTTTCCGTGACTATTATCAGACGCTTGTACCCGCCTGTATGATAATCTACGACAGAGTGGCATATTTTCAGCCTGACGGCGATCTGCGACTGACTATTGACCACAACCCTCGATACAGATATGAAGACCTTGATCTGCGAGTCTCCATGAACGGCAATTCTCTTTTAAAGGACGGCTACACTATACTCGAAGTAAAAGTACAGCAGGCTGTTCCGCTGTGGCTTTCGGATATACTTACAAAAGGCAAAATATATAAGGGCAGTTTTTCAAAATACGGTGAGGCTTACAGACAGCAGCTCCTCCGAACAAGAAATTTATGAAAAGAAAGGATACATCATCATGTTTGATTCAATTTTTACTACCTCCCCAACCGCTGCACAATTCTTTGTTATGGCACTTTCAGCCATAGTTTCGGGTTTTATCTACGCATGGATAATGTCTTTTAAGATCCGTGCAAAAAAACGCTTCTTCATGGTAGTTGCGATAGTTCCCTTCATGGTTGCGGCAGTTATCGCATTCGTCAAGGGAAATATCGGTGCAGGCGTTGCAATAGGCGGTGCCTTCAGTCTCATCCGCTTCAGAAGTGCCCAGGGCAGCTCTGATGAGATCGCCGCCATACTCATTGCAATGGGTTCGGGTATCGCATTCGGAATGGGCTATATCGGCTACGGAATAGCAATACTTCTCGGCATGGCAGTTATCTTCCTCATCCTCTCACTCCTGCCCATATTCGAGCATAAGAGCATGGCTGAAGACAGACTTCTCCGCATAACCATCCCTGAATCACTCGAATATTCAGGTGCATTTGACGATACCTTCAAGCACTATCTCAAAAACTGGGAAAATGCAGGCGTTAAAACAACAGGTATGGGTTCAATGTTCAGGCTCTCATTCAAGATTCAGATGAAAGATCCAAGCGAAGAAAAAGAATTTATCGATGAACTCCGTACAAAAAACGGCAATCTTGAAATAGCAGTCCTCCCATATACCGAACCTCAAAATCAGCTTTAAGGAGATGAAACTATGCTAAAAAAATGTGCAGTGATATTCATGGCACTCATACTTTCCGCCATGTCATTGACAGCGTGTTCCGACAACACCTCAACAACCACAAATACAACTTCATCGATATCCTCACAGGTCAGTCAGGACAATGCTTCAACAGCCTCACAAAGCTCAAATTTTTCTGACAGTGATTATAAGGATATCACTTCTGAAACCGAGAATGCAGTGATAACTCTTTCGGGAAATGAGGGTACCATCTCCGACACGACAAGAGGCAGTTCGGGCAGTGAGGTCACTATCACCTCAAAGGGAATTTACAAAGTAACGGGAAGCTCTGAAAATGTAACTATAAAGATCAATGACAGCACAAAGTCGGGAAATATATATCTTGTACTCGACAATGTGAGCATGACCAATACATCAAATGCCTGTATATATGTTGAAGCGTGTGATAAGCTGATAGTACAATGCACAGGAAACAGCTTCCTTACCTACAATAATTCCGACAGCAATTCAAAAATTGACGGTGCGATATATTCAAAGGATGATGTTACGATAAACGGTAACGGCAGTCTTGATATAAATTCAAGCCTTCATGGAATAGTCTGCAAGGAAGACATGAAAATAACAGGTGCAACTCTCAATATCAATTCCGATAATATCGGCATACAGGCAAATGATTCATTGAGGATAGACGGCGGCACGACCTCAATACAGTCCGACCATGACAGCATACAGCTTGAAAATGACGACAATACAAGCTATTTCTGCATGGAAAGCGGCTCTTTGACCGTAAATGCGGGCTATGACGGTATTTCATTAAAATCCGCCGACAGCAGTAAGGCTTTCAACGGCAGTGTGAAAATAACGGGCGGTACTGTCAATATTACGTCAGGCGGCGGCTCGGACAATTCCAAAAACAGCAGTACCTCACAAAAGGGCATTAAATGTGACGGTGAAATAGATATAGAAAATTCCGCTGTTACAATTTCAAGTGCCGATGATGCCATTCACGGAAAAGATAACATCACAATAAATTCCGGTACATTAAGTCTTTCATCAAGTGATGACGGCATAACAGCAACAGGTATCGTCACAATAAACAGCGGTGATATTACCATATCCAAATCATACGAGGGTATTGAAGGCGGTTCCGTTGTGATAAACAGCGGTAATGTTTCAGTGACCTCAAGTGATGACGGTATAAATACATCAGGCGGCTCTGATACGACTGCACAGGATGACAGCTTATGGAGCGAAGATTCCAACGGAAATATAAACATAGCAGGCGGCAATATCTATATAAATTCGTCGGGTGACGGTCTTGACAGCAACGGTTCTATCTATGTGACAGGCGGTACTACCATAATAGAGGGAGCTGTGACAGACAACAACGGTGCAATTGACAAGGGCGACGGTGAAAACTGTGTTGCGAGCATAACGGGCGGTACAGTGCTTGCATTGGGTACACCTGATATGGCTGTCAATTTTGATACGGGAACACAATGCTCTGCACTTGTGAACATATCAGTCTCAAAGGATACCGTTATATCCGTTGATGACGGCTTGGACTTCACCTTCACCGCAACAAAGGATTTCTCCTGTGCGGTTTATTCCTCACCGAAGCTGACTCAAGGCAATAACTATACTCTCACGGCAGGCTCTGATACAGCTCAAATTGATTTCTCGTCAGGTCTTTATTATACTGATGTAAAATAAATGATTTTATGCGGAAATAAAATTGTTTAAAATACCCCTTGCAAATCATTGAAATTCATGTTAAAATTCTGATAATAACGAGTAGCAAACATCTGCGTAAGTCCGGTTGTTTTGCTGCCCGTTATTTTTTATGTGAAAGGAAGTATTTATAACATGAACAATTTTTTAGGAACAGAGTCTGTCGGAAAGCTTATGGGAAAATATGCTGTCCCGTGTATAATTTCACTCCTTGTCGGAGCATTGTACAATATCGTTGACCAGATATTCATTGCAAATGCGTCATATCTCGGCTCTTACGGAAACGCCGCAAATACAGTTGTATTCCCACTGACAGTGATCGCCCTTGCAGTAGCTGTCATGATAGGTGACGGCTGCTGTGCATTTGTCAGCCTTAATCTCGGAATGAACGATCCCAAAAAGGCAAGAAAAAGTGTAGGAAATTCTGTTATCACGGTTATCGTCGGCAGTATGATCCTGTGCTTATTATACTTGATCTTCAGTGACGGTATAATTGCAATGTTCGGCGGAACTGTCAATGCTGAAACATTCAGATATTCAAAAGAATATTTCTTTTATATATCCATCGGAATACCTTTTTATATGTTCGGTCAGGCTATGAATCCCATTATCCGTGCAGACGGCAGTCCCAAATTTGCAATGATATCGACACTTGCGGGAGCTGTTGTGAACGTGGTGCTTGATCCGATATTTATATTCACATTCAGGTGGGGCATGATGGGAGCAGCATTGGCAACTGTCATAGGACAGATCATAACGGCTGTCCTTGCAGTTTGGTATCTTTGTAATATGAAGCAGGTCAAGCCCTCAAAAAATGATTTTGTCCTTGAAGGCAAAGTAATATCAAAGACACTTGTTCTCGGAATTACAAGCTTTTTATCACAGATCGCTCTTGTAGCAGCAATGGCGGCTATCAACAATATGATACGCAAATATGGTATGCTCGATCCGATATTCTCACAGGAGCAGTTTGCACAAATACCTATGGCAGTTGTCGGGATAGTCATGAAATTCTTCCAGATAGTAATATCAGTGGTTGTCGGAATGGCAGCAGGCTGCATACCTGTTGTAGGATATAACATGGGGGGTTTTAACAGTTAAAACAATGTTATAAAAATATGTTGACTTTTATATTTTTCGCAACATATAAAAACAATTTTTATAAAGAAAGGTAGGTGAAAACCGTTATTGAAA
>CACXGJ010000181.1 GCA_902767125.1 uncultured Ruminococcus sp.
TATATTTTCAGGAACTCCCTCAATGCTCAGACTGCAATAGAAAATGTAATCATCTTCATGATTATTCATTCCAAAATACCTTACACTTTCGTTACTTGCACGGGTAAAAATTCTTTCAAATTCCATATTGTTTACAAGGCACAAGCTTTGTGCCGACTCCTCTCCTATCAATCTTGTTGCTTTGCTATCAGTTTCAAGAATATCATAATAAGAATCGTAAGTCAAGAACAAGTCATTCTTGCTTTGCTGCAGCCGTCACCGCATTTGATGAATCACCGTAATTATATTTTTATTCGCTTGATTAAGTGATGATTTGCGGTTTATCGGCATGGATAATCTCCGCAAGACAAAAAATTGAATAAAAATAACAAACTGTTGCACCGTTTATTTTAAGTGCAACAGTTTGTTAACGTCTTATAAAGATGCTCTGAAAATATCCGCTATATCTTTTTCAGTCAGAGGAACCCACGCATTTTCAAGTCCCTCATTTACCGCTTTCCGAAAATAAGTCTTGTTGGTGTCTGATAATCAAAGTTTTGCATAATGATACCTTCATTTTTATATCGTTTTTCCGGCTTTGAATGCTTCATTCATTGCCATTGTTTTTCAACTTCACCTTTTTGCCATACGCCTTCGCCGCAGATGATCTCTTTGACATCATTTCCAAGCTCACGGAATATCTTTTTCATTACATATTCCTCCCAAGCCTATATGCTTCATTCGGATATTTGCTGCGGCTTGTCATAGAAGGAGTGCCGCAGCCGTATCCGAGAATCATACCCACATCTTCAAAATGGATGTATCTTACAAGGGTTTTATAATGAGCTTCAAGTGCATCAAATGTCCAGTCATCACTGTTCCATGCGACAGCAAGCAAAGCTGATTTCAGGTGACGGCTGTTCAGGCTGCTGTTGTAGGAACAGAAACGGTCAACTACTGTTTTGAGCTGTACACTCATTCCATAATAATATAAAGGAGTAGCGAAAACAACCATATCACATGAAAGCAGTTTTGATTTAATCTTCTCAACGTCATCTTTCTGTACGCACGTTCCCTCGTAGCCACAAGCAATACAGCCGGTGCAGGCATGAATATTCATTCTTGTAATATCCAGAAATTCAACAGTATGTCCTGCCTCCTTTGCACCTTTTGCAAAATTGTCCGCAAGAATACTTGTTGAACCATTTTTGTTCGGGCTTCCCATAAGTATTATGATTTTCATATCAATGGCTCCTTAATTGATACCGTTAGTTTTCAGCCAGTTCTCAACGTCATCCGACAGCGATGAACCTCCTGAATAGTGAATTGAAAGTCCCTCTCCAAGATAAGAATCCGGTGCAAGCTTTGAGATTGCAGTCAGACTTTGACCAAATCTTCCTCCTCCGTGAGAACAGAAGGGTAATATCGTCTTTCCGCTAAGGTCATAGCTTTCCAGGAATGTCGCTATCGGCATAGGAATAGAAGCCCACCAATTCGGATAGCCCAAAATGATAGTATCGTACTGTTCCATATTATCTATTCTGTTTGAAATAGCCGGTCTGTCCTGACGGTGCTGAGCCTCCTGTGCCTGCATAAGAACGGTATTATAATCGGCAGAATACGGTTCGACCAGCTCAATCTCGAATATATCCGCTCCTGTCTGACGCTGTATTTCCTGTGCAGCTCCCCGTGTATTGCCGCTCCATGAATAATAAACAATCAACATTTTTCCCGTATTTGTTGGTTTTACACTCTCATCTTTGATAGTCACTTTACCAAGTTCGTTTTTGGAAGCGTTCCTCACAAGACGAATCCCCAGATTACTGCTTTTCAGTTCAGATGAACCTGCCGCACGGTATGCACTTCTCATATTCTTTCCAAAGTCATTCCAACCTCCGCCACGATATATATGTCTTGTTCCAATTTTTGTTCCTGCCGGATTATTTGTATCAGAGGTATCATACTCTCCGTAAAAATCCCAGCACCATTCATTTACATTTCCGTGGCAGTCATACAGTCCCCACGCATTCGGTTCAAAGCTGCCAACTTCTACCGTTGTCTGACGGTATTCTCCCGGTCTCGCTTCAAGCACGGAATCATCAAAATAGTTTTCTTCTATCTCATACGGATAATGTCCGTAAAAATTCGCCTGCGTTGCATCAAGAGATTTTTGAGTATTAAAGGGTGTAGCCGTTCCTGCACGACAGGCATATTCCCATTCCGCTTCCGTAGGCAAACGATAGCCATTCGCATCTCTGTTCCACGTTACACTGCCGTCTGCTATTTGATAAACAGGCGTAAGTCCTTCAGCGGAGCTTTTTTTGTTTGCAAATTCAACCGCCTGTGTCCATGTGATGTTTTCTAACGGAAGACTATCCCCTTGAAAAACACTCGGATTATCTCCCATTACTGACAAATACTCCGCCTGAGTGATCTCATACGCAGAAATATAAAAATCCGATAACGTAACTTCGTGCTGTGTTTCATCGGATATTCTCCAATTTTCCGTTTCGGGACTGCCCATCATAAAGCTGCCCCCTTCGATAAGAACATAATTGTCCTTGACCTCTGTATTGTTCTGTTCCGTATTATCGGGAGAACCGTTTTCCGTTCTTATCTTTGAATTGTCATTCTCCGCTGTCTGCGATGTATTGCCTGCAGGAGTATTCCAAGCTAATATACTGCTTTCACTTCCACCCGATGTCACAAAATGCATAAGTGTTCCGACACCCATTATCACAACGATACCCACAGCGTACAAAATAGTGAAAACAATCTTTTTCTTATCCTTTTTTCCCATAGCAGTAATAGACTTAATAAATAACGACAGCAGATATGCCGTAAATGCCCAAGAAATAAGCATAATGAAATTTTCAAGTATTACCAGCCATGCTGCCTTTTCATAGTCCAGAAAGGCAAAATGCGTCTGCATGAACATATAGTTAAAGATATTCGCATTAAGAAACAGCATAAAGCCCCATATTGAAATTCCTGTCATAATAACGGCAGATATTGTCCTGAAAATGCCTTTTGGCAGCTTTGCAGTGATAATTCCGAAATGCAGACCGATATGCACTCCCATCAGTACATATGACCAATAGGAAATTGCAAGGTGTATCTTGCGGGCATCAGAGGCTTTCAGAAATCCGTTCATAAAAGGTGTTGCAAAACGGCTCATAGTCATGCCGGAAAAGGCAGTCAGAACAAAAGAGGCTAACAACAAAACACTTATCAAAAGCTGAAATACCCTGAAAAAGTTATACTTTCCTTTAAAAATCGTCTTATAATACTTATAATTGAAAATGTGGTGAACGACAAACAGCACCGTCATGGCTATGCCTATCCATTCATGAGCAAGCTGCCGTGTCACCTGCAAAGCCATCAGAAACAACAGATTGCCCGTCATTATCAGATCTATGATACGCATTGTGATATGCTTTGCTTTCATGCTGTCACCGCCTTTATTTCAGACTGTTTATCCAATCCTGTAATTCCAACTCAGAAACATTTGCATTTAATCTTGCACCTTCAATCCAGTTACCGCTACCGGCATTTTCTCTCAGATTGTCTCCGCTGCTGCCAATTCCGCTGCCTCCGGAAGTACAGAAAGGGATCATCGTTTTACCGCTGAAATCATAGTTTTCAACGAATGTATCCATAATACGAGGTTCTTCGCCCCACCATATCGGATAACCGACATAGATGGTGGTATAGCCATCGAGTGATAATTTATCGCTCGCAATACCGGGACGAATGCTCTTGTCATCCTGTTCGTGAGTAGTGCGGCTGTCGCTGTCATGCCAGTTAAGGTCGGCTTCCGTATAAAGCTCCATTGGTACAATTTCATATATATCCGCACCTGTAACTCCTGCTATCTTTTCCGCTACGCTCTTAGTCGTTCCCGTTGCCGAAAAATATACCACAAGCGTATCTGTACCTGTCTTTTCGGTATTCTCGGACGGCTGAGATTCATTTTTATTGTCCGAAACAGGCTCGGATTTATTGTTGTCTGAACTATCCGTATCCTTTTTTGTATCAGACTGTGAAGTGCCGCTTTCGGCAACCAAATTAGTTGTATTTGAATCGGAGTTTACATTTTCCGGATTGTTGCTGTTTCCGCAAGCACACATAGCAAAGCACAAACAAGCCATTACAAATATCGCACAAATAGTTTTTATTCTCTTCATACAAGATATCTCCTCATTATTTCAACTTGCAATAATCCTCATCAGAAACAGGCTCCTGCCACTCGGTACTGTTGTTTTCGCCCGGAACCTCCACGGCAATATGAGAAAACCATGAATCCTGTGCCGCACCATGCCAGTGCTTTACATTGGCAGGAATGTTGATAACAGTCCCGGGTATCATCTCTACTGCATCCTTCCCCCATTCCTGATAATATCCTCTGCCGCCTACGCAAATCAACATCTGACCGCCGCCGTTTGCAGCATTATGCGTATGCCAATTATTTCTGCATCCCGGCTCAAAAGTAACATTGAACATTGGTACTTGCTGCATGGAAAGCGGTGCAAGATAGCTTTGTCCGACAAAATATTGTGCATAAGCATTATTCGGCTCACCGATTGGGAAGAAAATTGTATTTTGGTACTTGTCCTTGTCGGTAATCTCCGGTTCTGATTCATTCCATATATCTTTTGCCAGACGAAACACCGCCCAACCCTTTGGCCAACCTGCATACATTGTCGCATGGGTAATTATCGCAGCAATTTCTTCCTTTGTTACACCATTTTTCTTTGCATTCATCAGGTGATAACCAAGTGATGAATCCGTGATACCCGATGCCATAAGTGACACAACGGTAATAATACACTTTGTCTTTACACTTATCGCTTGTTCATTCCATACCTCGCCGAAAAGTACATCATCATTGAGGTGGGCAAACATAGGAGAAAATTCCCCAAGCTGTTCATGTCCCGCTGTCTGTACGATCTTTTCACTCATTTTAATTTTCCTCCTTTTCTCTGATAAATTTTCTGTCGTGTTCCAACATTCCGCTTTCATCTGAAGCAAACCGTTCTGCTCTCATTGTGAGATTATATTTTTCTCTCAGTTCTGCAATCTTTCCCATCATTTCCGAAGCATGGTGAATATCCAGTGCCTGCTGATTTTTCCAACTGTCGATAAGAAGTACCGTTTCGGGTTCAGACATAGAAATGAAATATTCGTATCTGAGATTTCCTTCTTCCTTGCGGATAGCGTCCGCTGTTCCTGTTTCTTCTATTTCCTTTACAAATTTTTGGGCATTGCCGTTTTTTCCTGTATAATACAAATTCATTGTAATACTCATGACTATCACCAACCAATTACACTTTTTCGCTTCCGGGTTTGCCGGTATAGCCTTTAAGCTTGCCGCCATATACAGGGAAAAAGCTTGAATCACCATAGTTCTTGATATGCTCGATGTGTTTCAATACTTCCATATCCTCATCGGAAATCACAAACTCAACATCTGCATTTGTTTTCATATGTACAGGATTGGCAGTTTTAGGAAGCACTATCATACCAAGCTGAATATCATATCTAATGCAAAGCTGCGGAACGGATACACCGTATTTTTCGGCCATTTTTGCAATAGCAGGAATTTTCAGTGCTTCACCATGTGCAACAGGGCTGTATGCTTCCATTACAATTCCTTTACTTGTGCAATAATCAATCAAATCAAGCGGAGTATTTGCAATATGACAAAGCACCTGATTTACCATTGGCTTTATTTCCGTATGATTCAGAAGATTGTCAATATCCTCCTGAAGAAAATTAGAAACACCTATTGCTCTGATTTTTCCTGCCTTGTAAGCATCTGTCAACGCTCTCCAAGCTTCAAGATTGCCTTCAAAATACCTGTCATCCGATTGATTGACTTCCAGCCACGGCTGAGGACTATGAATTATCATCATGTCGATATAATCAAGTCCGAGTTTTTTAAGTGAGCCGTCAATTCCCTCTGAAGCTGTTTTATAATCCTTGTGTTCTGCTGCAACTTTTGTGGTAACAAATATCTTGTCACGGCTGACACCGCTGTTTTTTACACCCTCGCCGACACCACGTTCATTGGCATAAGCCTGAGCAGTGTCAATATGAGTATATCCTATCCCAATAGCCGATTTTACCGCCTCAGCAGCTTTGTTATCATCAATCAGCCATGTACCGAGTGCAAGTTGCGGAACAACAACACCGTTTGATAATGTGATACTTTCATTAAACATAATTTTTTCCTCCTTATATGATTTCTTCTGCCCATTTTTTTCAAAGAGCTTTCCGTTGTCATAAATGAAAATCTTTTGCCTTCAAGAACTTTTGCACCCTTTGCCAATGCCTGTAAATTTTCGCTTGTCGAACCAAGTCCACTGCCTCCCGAAGTGCAGAAAGGAACAACTTTCTTTCCGCTGAAATCATAACTTTCCATAAATGTATCAATGATAGACGGCTCACGATACCACCAAACAGGGAATCCGACAAATATTACCTCATACTGTTCCATGTTTTCTACCCTTAATGTGATAGCCGGACGACTGTTTCTGTCATTCATTTCGACAGAACTGCGGCTGTTTTTATCCTGCCAGTTCAGGTCGGCTTTGGTGTAGAGATGTTCGGGAACAATTTCAAACAGGTCTGCACCAACCACTTTTGCAAGCTTTGCGGCGGCTTTGGAAGTTGTTCCGCCTGCACTGAAATACGCTACTAATACTTTACTCATAGAAAATACCTCCGTTTTATTATTTATTGTTCCGCTTTGAGCAGTCTGCAAAGACATGAATACGTCAGCTCATAAACAGATTGATATACATAGTTGATTCCAGCTTCTTCCATGGCTTTCCGCTGTTTGTCCGTTACAGAAGTATAGGGATAAATGCCGAACATAAACGGAAAAAACATATAAATGAAATTTTTAATATCACTTTCATTCATATCCAGACAAAATTTTTTAAGCAGGCGACTAATATTATTGATTGACGTACCATACGATTTCTTGAATGATGTAAGAATTTCAGGACGGCTGTTTGCTTCCATGTCGTAAATATTCATGGAGAGCAGTTTCAAAAGCTGTTCACGTTCACTTAATGATACTGCTATTTTTTCGGATAATTCTTTCTTTGAAAGCTGTTCGTTTTCCTCTAAAATAAAGTCAAGGCTTTCATTCCAGCGGTCATATTCTCTTTCAAAAAATGCAAGGAATATTTCTTCTTTCGTCTGAAAGTAATTGTATATAGATGTGCGTGTGAATGATGTTGCCGCACCGATTTCTTTCAAGGTTATTTCCTTGAAACTCATGGTTTTATACAATTCTTCACAGGCATTGATGATTTCCTCTTTTCTTGCGGCGGTCAATTCCGGCGAACCCTTTGGCATAGTTTATTTCCTTTCCGTTATTTATTTTGACATCGTGTCATTACATTTATTATACACATATTTTGACACCGTGTCAATATTTTTTGAAATATTTTTTTATTGCACAATTTGCACTGATTTTGCACATACAGCGGATTGCAGGAAATGCCAAAAAAATCTGCGAAATTCTTTACAGAACTCCACAGATTTTTTTATTCATTTCAAAAGACTTTACCATCTTCCGATATACTCTCTATCGTGATGAATGATATTATGACCGCATAAATAGCAGTCTTTATCAATATAATCCAAAAAATCACTGACAGATGAAGAATGAAAAACAGAATCA
>CACXGJ010000182.1 GCA_902767125.1 uncultured Ruminococcus sp.
CGATTTTTATTTGATTTTAGTATATCATTATCAATTTATAATGTCAAGATTTTTTCAGCCCTTACGGGCTGGCGGCAATTCATCTCCCACCTATAGAGGTCGGAGTCTTCTTGCCACATTAGGATAAAAACTTCAGGGAGGTTTTCAATATGAAAAAGAAAATGGCAATAATACTTGCGGCTCTCATGCTTGGCTCATTTGCAGCCTGCAACAAACAGGAAACTCAAACATCTGCCGATATAACAGAATCAGTAAGCATTCAGGACATGAAAAATACAGATGACATTGTATCTTCTTCGGATACGTCCGAAGACATCGTTTCCAATGCAACTACAACCAAAAAGTCAAAAACATCATCAACCGAAAGCACAAAGGTTACTGAAAGCAGTACAGAAAAATCTGATGTATCTGAAACAGAAAATTCCCAAATCATTTCGGATGAAAAAAATGTATCTGAAAATTCCTTTACTCATATAAGCCAAAATAAGAAATCAACGGAATCATCCGTCCAAATTACACCTGACCGAACAACAGAAAACAGTACAGAAGAAAAAACAGTTAACGAAAATGCTGTGACGGAAAATTCCGTTCCCGTTGCACGTGAAAACAATAAATCATCCGAATCATCAACCGAAAGCAGTACAGTATCTGCCGAAAGCTCAAAAACTTCCGTGTATACGGCAAATACATCGGGAAAACTCGATACGACCGACCTTTTCTCAAACAGAGACCTTACACAGACAGCAGATACAAGCAATGCAGTGACCATTACGGCACAGGATAATCAAACACAGACCATCACCCAAGAAGGTGTTTATATCCTCACAGGCTCTGCAAGTAACTTTACAGTTAAGGTCGAAGCTGACAAGCAGGCTAAAATACAGCTTGTTCTTGACGGTCTTAATGTCACAAACAGTGATTTCCCCGTGATATATGTGGTATCGGCTGATAAATGCTTTATCACAACTACAAATACTTCAAATTCCCTCTCCGTCACAGGTACATTCAAGGCCGACGGTGATACAAATACAGATGCAGTCATCTACTCAAAGGATGACCTTGTATTCAACGGTACAGGCTCTCTTGATATACTCTCATCAGCAGGAAACGGAATATCAGGCAAAGATGATATAAAATTCACAGGCGGCACATACAATATACAAACCGCAAAGGACAGCATTGAAGCAAATGATTCTATCGTGATATATGACGGCACTTTCAATATCACAAGTAATAAGGATGGTCTGCACAGTGAAAACAATGATGATGACACCGTAGGATATATCTATATACAGAACGGTACCTTCAATATAAAGGCATTAAGCGATGCAATACAGGCAACAACTGTATGTCAGATAGACGGCGGTACATTCTCACTTACGGCGGCAGAGGGTATTGAAGCTACCTATATTCAGATAAATGACGGTACTTTTGATATATATGCTACCGATGACGGCATAAACGGTGCTAAAAAGAGTAACAGCTTCGGCACACCTACAATTGAATTTAACGGCGGATATATAAAGGTTGCCGTAGGTCAGGGTGATACGGATGCTATCGACTGTAACGGAAATATCATCGTAAACGGCGGTACAATAGATGTCACCGCACAGATGTCATCCTTCGACTATGACGGTTCGGCTCAATATAATGGCGGTACAATAATCATAAACGGCTCACAGGTGGATTCTATCCCACAGTCAATGATGGGCGGCGGCAGAGGCGGTATGAAAGGCAATTTCGGAAGATGGTGACATTTCCTGAAATAAATAAAAAATATCGGAAAGGATATGGTAAAAATGAAGGTTGTAAAAAAAGCAGTCATATGTGTATTGGCAGCAGTAATGATGACAGGCAGTGCAGTAACAGTCCTTGCGGCTGAACCCTTACAGGCTCCTTCGGAAAGCTCACAATCGGTCACACAGCAGGACGGACAGACAGCCGAAAAGAAAGCAAGAAAAAGCAAAATAACAACTGATGATGAAAACGGTACTAAAACCTCAAACGGCAGATTTCATAAAAAAGGCATGACTTCGGCAGACGGTTCAGACGATGTTACAGGCGAAACAAGGAAAAGACCTGAAAAAATAAAGTCTGACACAGCAGAAGAAAATTCGGATGACACCGCTGAAATCAAAAGACCGAAGCGTCATGGCAAGCACAAATCAACTGATGATGTGCAGACCTCCGAAGACGGCACCGAAGCCTCAAAACGCAGACTTAACAAAAAAGATAAGTCAACTGCTGATGAAAATACAGAAGAAACTGCAAACACATAATTAACAAAACCGTCAATGCAAGTATCATATAAATACTTGTATTGATGGTTTATCTGTCAATTTTCGTATTTTATTGAATACAAATATTGACAAATAAATAACTTTATGATATAATAACCTACTATATAAGTAGGTTATTATATCATAAAAACCTACTAAATCAATATGATAAATATGTTATATAAAGTGAGCTGATACTATGCTTTTTGATATTGGTAATGAAAAGATCAGGGAATATGTCACATATGCAGAATTTGGGATTGAAAGGGAAAGTCTTCGGGTAAGTTCGGACGGAAGTCTTGCACAGACACCACATCCTTTTGAAAGTCATAAAAACATTGATCGTGATTTTTGTGAAAATCAGATAGAGTTTATCAGTGATGTATTCAACAAGCCCGAACAGGTGAATGAACAGCTTTTGTCTCTGCAAAAACTTGTGAACTCCAAGCTAAAAGAAAATGATGAATTTTTGTGGTATTTTTCCAATCCCCCGAAAATAAGCGGTGAAGATGAGATACCTGTTGCAGAGTACACGGGCAGCCTGCGGAACAAGTCTGTATACAGACAATATCTTGCAAAAAAATACGGTAAGATAAAAATGCTTTTTTCGGGAATACATCTTAATTTTTCCTTTACACAAGAGCTTGTCAAGGCTGCTTTTGAACAGAGTCCATATAATAATTTTACCGATTTTAAAAATGACTTTTATCTTAAGCTTGCGGCAAGGCTCACAAAATATGCGTGGCTTGTTGTATATCTTACAGCAGCGAGTCCTGTTTCAGATTATACAACAGGTACCGAAAGCAATATATATTCTTCCATACGCTGCTCGGAGAGGGGCTATTGGAATCATTTTACACCCATACTCGATTACAGTGACCTGCAAAGCTATACGGGCAGTATCAGGAAATATATAGATGACGGGAATTTACGTTCTGTTTCGGAATTGTACTATCCTGTCAGGATAAAGCCACGAGGTACAAACAGTCTTGAAGCACTTGAAAAAAATGGTGTAAATCATCTTGAATTGAGAGTCATAGATGTGAATCCTCTTACACCAACGGGTATCTTTACAGAAGATATCCATTTTATACATTTGCTTATGCTGTATCTTGTTTCTCTGCCTGAAAGGGGATTCACGGGCATAGAACAGATAAAGGCTATAAATGATATAAAAACTGCCGCTGTTTTCGGAAATGACGATATAAAGCACAGAGCTGAAAAAGCTCTTGATGATATAAAGAGCTTTGCATTGAAAAACTTTCCCGAATACAGTGATGTTGTCGAATATCAGATAAAGAAAACACAGTCGGGAAACAGTTATGCCGAGATTATAAGCAGACGCTTCAGCAATGACTATATGAATAAGGGCATTGCACTTGCAAGGGAATATCAAAGGAGTGTCGGCTATGTGTGAAATATTCGGATTGTCCTCGCTGAATGATTTTAAAGTAAACGGATATCTGAAAACATTTTACAGTCACAGCAAAAATCATCCTCACGGGTGGGGACTTGCCTGCATTTCCCGTGAAGGGGCGTTGATTGAAAAGGAAAGTATCAGGGCATCTGACAGCAATTATTTGAAGGAGCGTCTTTCACAGCCCGTCAGTGAAAAAATACTTCTCGCCCATATACGTTATGCGACTATCGGAAATGTGGAATATAAAAACTGTCATCCGTTCACGGGAAAGGACAATACAGGCAGACGCTGGACACTTGTGCATAACGGCACTATATTTGATTTTCCGCCTCTTAATCCGTATATCCAAAAGCAGATGGGAGATACAGACAGTGAAAGAATTTTTCTGTATCTTATTGACAGGCTCAATGAGGCTCAAAACAAAAAAGGTTCAAAGCTCCTGTTTGAAGAACGCTTTGAACTGTTTGATAAAATAGTTTGTGATATGTCAAGGGATAACAAGCTGAATCTGCTGTTTTCCGACGGAAAGTATCTCTATGCACATACGAATTGCAGGGGAACTCTTTATTATCTTACAAAAGATAATGCCACTCTGATAGCCACTGTGCCTTTGAGCAATGAGGAATGGCAGCCCATGCCGTTCACAAGACTTCTGTCATATTACAAAGGAAAACCTGTAAAAACAGGTACAAACCATGAAAATGAATATTTTGAAAGTGAAGAATCCATGAAGCTGCTTTACAGTATATTCGCTAATTTGTAGGTGATATTTATGACAAAGGAAGAAATTTTCAGCCGTCTTTATGACCGCTATATAAAACCCACCGAAAGCAAAAAAGAATGTTATATCGGTGTCGAAATAGAAATGCCCATCGTAAATCTTGAACACAAGGCAGTTGATTTTGATGTGATCCATAGACTTACGGCGAGCTTTCTCAACGAATTTCACTTCACCCCCGCAGGCATAGATGAACAAGGACATATTTATTCTGCTCTGAACAGGGAAAACGGAGATATTTTCTCCTATGACTGCTCATATAACAATATGGAATTTTCATTCGGAAAGGAAAGCGAGCTTCATTCCATATACGGACGTTTCCGCCGATATTATGACTTTGTGCAGGATTATTTCAGACCGTACAATTATACACTTACAGGTATGGGCATAAATCCCAACAGGCTTGTCAACAACAATGTCCCGATAGAAAACGGCAGATATAAAATGCTTTTCCATCATCTGTCATCATTCTCAAAGTATTCCTGTCTGCCGATGTATTTCCATAAATATCCGCAGTTCGGTATGTTTTCGAGTGCTTCACAGGTACAGCTTGATGTTACAAAGGACAGACTGCCGAAAGTTATCAATATATTCAATCAGCTTGAGCCTATAAAAGCCCTGCTTTTCAGCAATTCCGTTTTGCTCGGTGAAAATGAAGACTTGCTGTGCTGTCGTGATATGCTGTGGGAAAACAGCACTCACGGCATAAATCCTCATAATGTCGGAATGTATGACGGTGAGATGAAAACGGTTGATGATATATTGAATTATATTTCCACAACAGCCATATATTGTGTTGAGCGTGACGGGAAGTATCTTAATTTCAAGCCTGTAAATATACTCGAATATTTCACTCTCGAAAAGCTCACGGGAGAGTATCTTGAAAACGGTGAAATACACTCTGTCGAGTTTCAGCCCAAGCCTGATGACATAGAATATCTTCGCACATTCAAATTTGAAGACCTGACTTACAGAGGCACAATAGAATTTCGCAGTGCGTGCTGTCAGCCCATAAGTGATGTGATGACGGTATCGGCGTTTCACTTGGGACTTCTCAATAAAACAGATGAGCTTGAAAAACTTATCAAAAATGACACAGTCCTTTATCATAAAGGCTATAATGCCGTTGAACTCCGCAAACAGCTTGTCGGGAATGAGCTTCCCGCTTATATAGATAAAGACGGCTTGTATGCACTTGCTCAAAGTATACTTGACCTTTGCGGACAGGGACTTAAGGAAAGAGGATGCGGCGAGGAAATATATATTTCTCCGCTTTATGAACGCATTGAAAACCGTACAAACCCTGCAAAGACAATGCTTCAACGTCTGAAAAACGGAACACACATTGATGCGATCATAAGGGAATACGGATCTTAAACACTGCAAGGCAATTCTATTATAAATGTACTGCCTTTGTCCGGCTTCGACCGTGCATAGCAGACTCCTCTGTGAAGCTCGGTTATCTGCCTGACTATCGCAAGTCCGAGTCCCGAAACTCCTTTGCCCTTTCTCATGCGAGTTGTATAATATCTGTCCCAGATATTTTCAAGCTCATTTTCGGGTATTCCGCTGCCATAGTCCGTGACAGATATTACAGCCCTGTCATTTTCGCAAACAAGTGAAATTTTTATTTTTCTGCTGTCACCCGTATGACGTGCAGCATTATCCATGAGATTATACAATGCTCTTTCAAGTCGGCTTTCATTTCCATTTACAAAAATATTTTCTTCTATATCTTTTTCAACGATAATACCTTCGGGCTTTTTCAGATTTTCAAATGAGACCGCAGCTCTGTTTACAAGCTGACTGATATCAATTTTTTCAAACTCATCTGTCATGCCCTCCGATTTAAGTTCGGAATATTCCATTATTTCATTGACAAGGGCTGTGAGCCTGTCAGCCTCCTTTATGATAACGGCTACATCTTCACCGCATTGCTTTTCATCCTCCCATGAAATATCCCTTATCATCTCGGCATAGCCTTTTATCATCGTCAGAGGAGTTCTCAAATCATGTGACACGTTTGCGAGCAGCTCCATCTGAAAATCACGGGATTCGTTCAATTTCCTGTTTGTACGGTCAAGCGTATCGCTCAAATCATCAAGCTCTGTGCAGAAGCCTTTTTTAAATTCGGCAGAATAATCCTTTTCACCCAATAATTTTGCCTTTTCGGAAAGATGTGCAACAGGTACGGAAAAGCGTCTTGCAATGAACCATGACAATACAAATCCGACCACAACTGACAGTATTGTCACCCAGACAAGCTGCATACTTATTATCGTGACAGATGCACCCACTGCATCTATCACTGCACCGACATATAAAACAGCTTTTTCTTCTGTGTCATAATAGTCGATATATGAGCCGTAAACATAATAATTATCAGAATAAAATTCAACTGTTCCGTCATCGCTCGCCAGCAGTTTTTTGAGAAAATCATCATATTCTTCCGGCAAAGAGCGATATCCGCCCGAATGTTTATCCGACTTTTTGATTTTGAACTCGGAATTTTCGGACGAAAATTCTTTTTTTCTCATGCCGTTAAATTCATCCGAGCTGTAAAGTATATTGCTGTCAATATCTGTTATGAAGATCAGAACGGAATTTTTATGTGCAAGTTCATCTATTTCATCATTGATATTTTCATTTTTTCCGTTGGCGGCAATACCTTTAGCAACCGACTGTGTATTTTTAATGATCATGCTGTCATAGAAGCCTTGCAGGAAGACCGTTTGCAGCAACCATAAGACCGTGAATATCAATGCCGTAAAAATTGCAAAGTAGCTCCACAGCCTGAATCCGAAGGACCTTGTTTTAAGTCGCAAATTTATATCCCACCCCTCGTATCGTATGGATATACTCACGATATTTTCCCAGCTTGTTCCGCAGCAGCTTTATCTGCCAGTCAACTGTGCGGTCATCCCCGAAATAATCATAACCCCACACTTCATTCAATATCTGATCTCTTGTCAATACGATATCCTTATTTTTCATGAGATATAAAAGAATACCATATTCCTTTGATGTAAGCTCGGTATTTTCACCGTCAACCTTTAGTGTATGTCCAAGCGTATCAAGCTCAATGCCCTTGAAGGTAATCATGTTTGTATCCTTTTTCGGCTGTACAAGGCTGTGTCTTTTGACAATTACATTCACCCTTGCCATAAGCTCTTTCGGAGAAAACGGCTTTGTCACATAATCGTCTACCCCCACCTCAAAGCCGAACAGCTTGTCATATTCCGTTCCCCTCGCCGACAGCATCAAAACAGGAATGTCCTTGGATTCCTTTATTTTACGGCAGGCTGTAAAGCCGTCCGTATCGGGCATCATCACATCCATGATTATTATATCAAAATCCTCTTTTCTGCATATCTCAACAGCTTCACTTCCGTCCTCGACCGAAACGACCTCAAAGCCGTCACGCTCCGCATATCTTTTTATAAGTGTGATTATGTCTTTTTCATCATCAGCTATCAATATTCTCGGCATAAAAAATCATCTCCTGCGATTTATTATACACCATTCTTTTATTTTTGAAAAGAACAAATCTGCGAAATTCATTATTGAATCCCGCAGATTTTTTTAATTATTCATTTTCGGTTTTTAAAGAGTCACGACAATTCAAATGCACCTGTATAAAGCTGATAATATTTACCTTTTTGAGCTATCAGTTCATCATGTGTACCTTTTTCTATGACTCTGCCGAGTTCAAGCACCATGATAAGATCAGAGTTCTGTACAGTTGAAAGTCTGTGGGCTATCACAAAGACTGTTCTTCCGTACATCAAGCCGTCCATACCCTTTTGCACAAGTGCTTCGGTACGTGTATCAATACTCGAAGTCGCTTCATCAAGTATCATTACAGGAGGATCTGCAACTGCCGCTCTTGCAATTGAAATAAGCTGACACTGTCCCTGTGAAAGCTGTCCCCCGTCACCCGTTATGACAGTGTCGTATCCGTTGGGCAGACGTGTTATGAAATTATGTGCATTTGCCAATTTTGCCGCCGCTATGCACTCCTCATCACTTGCATCGAGCTTTCCGTAGCGGATATTATCCATTACAGTGCCTGTGAACAAATGAACATCCTGCAAAACTATTCCGAGTGATCTTCTCAAATCTGCTTTTTTGATCTTGTTGATATTGATGCCGTCATATCTTATCTTACCGTCATCAATGTCATAAAATCTGTTTATGAGATTCGTGATGGTGGTCTTTCCTGCACCCGTTGCACCTACAAAGGCTATTTTCTGACCTGACTTTGCATCAAGTGTGACATTATGAAGAACTATCTTTTCGGGAACATATCCGAAGTCTACGTCATCCATTACAACATTTCCGCATAATTTCGTGTAGGTCACAGTGCCGTCACCGTGAGGATGCTTCCACGCCCACATTTCAGTGCGTTCATCCGTTTCAACAAGATCGTTGTCCTTGTCATATTTAGCATTCACGAGGGTTACATAGCCTTCATCCTTTTCAGGCTCCTCGTCCATCAGCTTGAATATACGTTCTGCACCTGCAAGAGCCATTATGATAGAATTGAACTGGTTGGAAATTTCACCGATAGGTCTTGTGAAATTCTTTGAAAGTGCCAAAAATGAAGCGACAGTACCGAGTGTAACAGGGCTTATCCCGTAAATAGAGAGAGCTGCACCGACTACGGCTATAAGAACATACTGTATATTTCCCAAATTGTTCATAATGGGCATAAGTATATTCACGAAAGTATTCGCATTGGTCGAGCTGTCGCAAAGCTCCTCATTCTTTTTATCGAATATTTCCTTTGCTTTTTCCTCATGGCAGAATACTTTTATTACTTTCTGACCGTTTATCATTTCCTCGATATAGCCGTTGACATCACCGATCTGTTTTTGCTGTCTGATGAAATAGGTCGCACTTTTTCCTGCTATGCTCTTTGTAATGAACATCATTATTCCGACAAATAATAATACAAAGAGTGTCAGCCAGACATTCTGCACAAGCATTGCAATAAATACGGATATTATCGTGATGACAGATGAAAACATTTGAGGGATACTCATTGACAGCATCTGACGGAGAGTATCCGTATCATTCGTATAGCGGCTCATCAGGTCACCGTGTGTATTCGTGTCAAAGAATCTTACAGGCAGCTTCTGCATATGCGAGAACATCTCATCACGTATCTTTTTCTGTATTCCCTGTGATATGGTGACCATTATCCTGTTGTAAATAAGAGTAGCAACAGCACCTGTTACAAGAATCGCACCTATCACAGCCATAGCACCTGCAAGTCCGCTGAAATCAGTGCTTTTTGTTTCCACCATCGGAGTTATATATCCGTCTATGAGTGTCTGTATGAATGTTGAGCTTACAACGCCTGCACCTGCACTTATCAATATACATACGATTACAAATACAAATCTGCCCTTGTAAGCACTCATATAAGAAAGAAGGCGTTTAATAGTCTTCATAGGATCGCCCATTTTTGGAGGAGGTCCCATTGCCTGTCTTCTTCCGTGTACTCTCGGAGTACTTTTTTCAGCCATTATTCGCCACTTCCCTTCTGCTGTGAGTAATATACTTCCTGATATATCTTATTTGACTTCAAAAGAGTGTCATGATCTCCGACTGCATTTACAGAGCCGTTATCCAATACTATTATCTTATCGGCATCCTGAACGGATGATATTCTCTGTGCTATGATGATTTTGGTAGTATCGGGTATCTGTTCACGGAATGCCTTTCTTATAAGTGCATCCGTTTTTGTATCGACAGCACTTGTGGAGTCATCAAGAATGAGTATTTTCGGTTTTTTGAGCAAGGCTCTCGCTATACATAATCTCTGTCGCTGACCGCCCGAAACATTTGTACCGCCCTGTTCGATATAGGTATCGTATTTATCGGGCATACGCTGAATGAAATCATCAGCCTGTGCAAGTTTACATACTTCAATTAATTCCTCATCAGTTGCACTTTCATTGCCCCAGCGGAGATTTTCCTTGATAGTCCCCGAAAACAGAACATTCTTTTGAAGCACCATCGCAACACTGTCACGTAGTGCCTCAATGTCATATTC
>CACXGJ010000183.1 GCA_902767125.1 uncultured Ruminococcus sp.
ATTTATCTGTTCATAATCAAGCACCCAATTATAAATAAATCTTGCTGTTCCTGCACATTCAAATAATTTGGTTCTTTGCTTTTTATTCGGACATAACATGACTTTTACAGTTTTTATCACACTTTTCACCACCTTTGGATTTGGTGTAACATTCTGAAAGTATAAAAGTCAACATGGTTTTATAACTTTTTATAAAATTGTTTTAACTGTTATAAGCCTCCTGTATTTTATAAAAGCTCCTCCGCCAACAGTTTGACCTCTCTCGGATCGCATGGGGTAGCTTTCTTTCCTGTTATCAGTTCTTTTATTTGGGACAGATACTTTTTCTCCGAAGGAGATAATATTGAGCCTGTTCTTTTTGCTTTCTCAAGACGCTCTATATCACTCTTAAAGACTTCCTTCAATTCGTTTTTTGTATCTGTATCCATCACAGTCCCGTCATCATCTTTATATATTTCACGTATAAATCTAAACAGATTCTGTTCGAGACCGGATTTTGTGAGCCTGTCAGCATTGATACCCCTGTAGCTTTCATTTGAAGGCTGACCGTTGTATGTCTTTACAAGACCTTTGTTGTATTTTTTGATAAAGTCCTGAATTATCCATATCTTCAGCACCTTCATGAATACAGGCAGTTCTCTGTATGACGGCGACAGTGAATCCCACAGAAATTCGGTCCTTCTTTTGTTCAGAAAATCGGTCATCTTCGTGGATAACGGTTCTTTTACAATATCTATATGGAAATACGTATTGCCCCTGGAATTTTTCGAGGCATTATCTGCAAATCCAAAATAATACCTGAACGCATCTGATACGGCATATTCATTACATGATTTCGTCAGTTTCTCCGCATCGTTCCTGATAATGAGAAGCAGTACTTCTTTCAGCATTTCTATGTTGTTATCGAGGAAGCTGACACGGGACACTATTGTACATTTCTTTATCATGAGGTCGATATCGTCAAAATCATCTGATGAAATACCAGACTTGTTACCAAACAGGTCTTGCATGAGCTTATAAAGGGCAAACAACGGGCTTTTAATGATCTTCAACTCCTGATTGTCTGTAATGAGGCAGATATCCCTGATCATTGCAGGCATTTCATATTCAGGCGGAAATACATCATAAAGCTCTTTAAAATTTGAAAGGTCACATACCTCCCAGAAATTTCTGATATATCCCATGTTTATCCTGCAGTCAACATAAAGCCACCAGAATTTGTCAAAACTTCCGCTGTTCTGTATTTCAAGGTTTTTGTCCTGATATACCCTGAAGGCATCGCTGACATTATATCTGCTGTTTCTAAATATCTTGATAAGCTCATATCCTGCATTATATTCATTGAAGGTGAAGTATTCCATGTTTGTATTTATGAGTGTCTGTATTCTGTTCCAAAGATTATCGGTTATGCTCAATTCACGGTTTTGCAGTTTTTCATAAATATCCGCAAGACTGTTCTGACTGTTTTCTTCCTGTATTATCCTGCCTTCTTCTATATCCACTTTGAATCCGTTAAGAAATTTGATCTGTTCCTCGTTTGCAAGTTCAAGCTCATTTGCACAGCTTATATAATCCATCTTTGTCTCATATGGAATATCATCTGTCATTAAATCGGTTATCCTTTCACACAGGCGACATTGCGATAGCCGAACAAGATAAAGGATATCAGCATATTTACTGAAAATATCAGAGTAATAACTGTAGCAGACCTTCAATTTATCGAATGCTTCAAATATATTACAATTTGGCTCAAACATTTTGTTTTCTTTATCAGTAAATTTTCTGTTCACTCTGTGTGCGATCATTTGTTGGAACTGCTTGGATTCTCCATCATCCAAATTTTCATACCCGATCTGCTCGATGTTCGATAAAATATCTTCAGCCTTGAATGCAGCTTCCTCTTTGCTGATACAAAACTTGACATAAGCATAAGAATACATATTTTTTGCGAGTCTGTGAACATTTTCATTATTTGCTTTTTCACAGGCAGGTATCTGACTGTTAAAATTATTGTATATGGTGCGGTAAATTCTGTCATCATCGAGGATATATGCAAGATATATATAATTTTTCATTGATGTTTTGGATGCCTTGCATTTTTCCATGACAGCATCAAGAGCAATAAATACACTTATATTATCCTTAAGCTCCTGTATATTGTCCCTGAATTTTTCTTTATCTGTGAGCTTCAGGATACTTCCGGCTATATCCTTATCAAAACGACTATACATATCATAAAGATACAGCCTGATATTTTTGAGCAGGGGTTGAGGAGCATTGTACTTTTCTTCTTCGATATAGGGAAAGGAGTCTATCGGGATACTGTTCCATACAGTCTGTCTTAAATTATTGTCATTGAGCGAATCTATGAACTTAAGCAGAGAAAACTGTTTTTCTGAAACCGTTTTCCATATAAGCTGATCTCTGATATTATTGACATACCCGTCAAAAGCATCGGAAGCGTTATTTGAGCCTGCCTGCCTTTTTATATATGCAAGTATTTTCTTCAGGTCATTCTGATTTGTCTCGTTCAGGTCGTTCAGGTCATTATCAATAATGACTCCAAGATGCTCTATACAGCACTTCTGAAGCTCGGTGTCATTTGAGAAATAGACTTCTATCCCGTCAAATGAGCTTGTATTCGCAATGTCATACTTACGGTAAAATGTTTCGGCTTCTTTTTTCAGTTGGTGAAAAACTTTTGTATCCTTCAAAGGCTTTGCCAATGAATCACAAATATCATTCCATGCAGCAAAATTATTTCTGTTCTGAACATTGCTGAAATTTTTATCCTGTTCAAAGCATTTTTTATCCTGATTGAAGCACTCTGATAATTTTTCATAGCTTGTATCAAACAGTTTTTTCCATACGATCATATCGTAAATTTGGGATACATCGAGATATCCTTTTTGCGTTTTTATCCATTCAGCATTAGAATACACCAAAGTATTGTCATACACCAATCCCTGAAGCCATGTTTCGTCCCACAGTCCCGAATTTATCATGATATCAAGCCACTTACGTTTTGATCGTGTAACACTGAACAATGTTATTGCATTGTCTGTGATATCTGCTATTATATCCGAATAAATCGGAAGATCTGAAGCACTTGCACGTTTCATGAGACCTGTACATTTCTCAAGATAATACAGACCATTTTCAGGATTTGAGATACATTCAACTATTCTTTTGAACGGACTTTCGTCATATACGGAAAAACATAACAATATCTCACTGTTATCTATAATGTTCTCAAGGAAAGATATCAGAGTCTCATTGCTTCTGCACTCATCAAGCAGGAACAATACATTCTTTGCATTATCGGCATGATTCGGATTCAGAGCATTCCAAAAACCCTTCAGATGTTCATCATCGGGTATTTGTTCCTTTCCGCCGAATTTTGCCAGATGTCCGACATATTCTTTCAGGTATATATTGTCATTGGCGTTGGCAAAGTGAGTATTGATGATATTTATATACTTATCCCATGTTATAAGACTTTCAGCATTGAGGATGGTTCTTATCGGAACAGACTTTCCATATGCCTTGAGAAGTTCGTTAAGTGCAAGGTGTCTTGTATTGGGCTGACGGCAGCTGAATTTCTCCACACCTGCTACACTGCACAGACCTTGGAGAAAATCATGCATGGTATCCAAGGAGCTTTGAGCCTCGCCTGCAAGGGAATAATAAAAGCTGCTTATATCAAAATCATTATAATTTGAGTCAAAGTCAAACAATTCACAATTTACACCGTACTGTGCATTGCTTGAGCTTATGAAGCAAAAGCCTCTTTTATTAGAGGTATTTTTGACTATGCTGTATTTGAGATATGCACGCAGGTCCTTTATCTCATTATACCTTGAAAAGCAGTCGGGAACTGTGAGATGAAGAAGCAGCATGAGTGCTGCAGCGATCTGATAGCAGTTTTTTGGTTTTTCTTCCTTGGATATCGTATCGGGTATATCTTGCATATCAAAATCAAAAAATCTGTCGGGAAGTACCATTGCAACAGTTTTTTCCATGAATATCACACTGTACATCAATTCCAGCAGCTTGGCAAATCTTTTTCTGTTCTCATCACCGTCAAACCCGCAGTAAGACAAAAGCTCATGATAATCCAGAGAAATATCGGGTATATTCATTTTATCAATGGGATCAGTCAGTCTTTTTGAAAAGTTATAGTAGTAAGGATAAAAATATCTGATATAGGTATAGGGATTATTGATATCAGTCGGCTCTGCAGGTACAAAAATATGGTGAAGTGTACTATATCGTGCATCCTGAGTTCCCTGATCTATCCTGATAGCTCCGATATAGCAAAAAATGCTTGATTCATCATATTCGGTATATTCTGCCACAAGAGAATTGTCGAACTCTCTCTGCCGTTTTGGCAGTCTGTCAAATATGCCGTCATTTCTTCCGGAATTGTTACGGAGCTTTAATCCATAATCACTCATTTTTCCATAAAAATAACCTTGATCATATAACATAAATATACTCCCATCTAAAAAATCACAACCAATTCAACTGTTTCATTTCTGTCAATATACATCTGGCAAAAGGCTCTGCTATTCTTACGGGTCTGAAATCACATGCCTGTCCGCCTTTTTCCGAAGGTCTTGCAACACTGATACAATGCCAGGATTTGGATACATCCTGTCCGCCCATTGTTTTCAAAAGCTCCATGTATGTTTCACGGTGAGTTTCGTTAAAAACAACATTTTCAAAAAATTTTTCAACACGTATATCCACAGCCTCAAAATTATCTTCATTGAAAGCGTCAATATTTACTTTTTGTTCAAGAAGATCACTCATTCCACTTACCTTTTTCAAAGCCTCGGGATAGTCTGCAAGCTCATCACTTTTTACGATAGTGTAGGCAATATGATTAAGCTCATTGTACTCCTCGGAAAGAAGGTCTCTTATCGCACACCATACATCATAAACATTAAATTCATCACCGAAATTATCCTCATCAGTTTCAGCATTATAGCATATTCCGTTCATTCGTGCTGCCTGAACAGCAGAAATGCTTTTACCCTTGTTCTGTTTCTGAAACTCTCCCTGATCCTTTACAGACATTATCATACTATCGGATACATTTGTCATACTGTCATTCTTTTTTGATATGTTTTCATTCTTATAGTCTATACATTCCATATATTTAGGCTCCATAAGGAAAATATATGAATTCATTGATGTAAGAAATTCAAGGTCATCCGCAGTTGCAGCATTATTTCGGAGATTGGGATACAATTCGCCCTTACAGTCAAATATTGATACTATCATTCTGCCGATAATATTGTTTGCATTATCAAGCCTTGAGATGGAGATAGTTACGGGAGGCATTGCATAGTAAGTAGGATCGGGATAAACATGCTCATTGACCATCTTGTTAAGATTGTCAAAACGGACTGACTGTATTTGTAATCTGTCCTTTTCATATGTGATGCCCGTATTGACCTTCCACTTTGATATACCCATGTTTCCGAGCAGAGTTCTGAAATTTTCACTTATAAGAGAGGTCATATAAGTTGTTTTGCCTCCGCCCTTGCCCGCAATAAGAGCAATCGGCAGATATGACTTCACAACATCACCGAACCACATATCGGGCAGCAAAGTACGGCATTTCGGACAGCATGGTCTTATTTCAAACCATTTCCTGCCGTCCTTTTTTATATTATACATATAGGTTGCCTGTTCAAAGCCTCTTATTTTGTGTTCTTCATATTCGATATCACTGTCATTGCCAAGCTCATCGATCTTTGTAAGTATATATCCCATATCACTGTATTCTGACTTGGAATATTTTTTCCAGTCACTGTCAGAATTATCATCGGCATTATCGGGATCGAAAAGACGGTTCAGCTTGTCATTTTTAGGATAGAGAAGTAATCTTGATTCATCACGTCCCTCTATATTTTCCCATGCTTTTTCATATTCTACATCCGGGCGAGGTAATATAGCTGACGAAAAAGCATTGTGTACCTTGATATCTTCCTCAAGGAACTTTGCAAAATCGGCATCTTTCCTGACCGTAAAGACCTCAAACACAAGCATATCCTTCAGCTCATCTGTTTCTTTTGTGTTTTTTGGAAACATCCTGTGAAATTTATACGGACACTTACATTTAAAATTTTCTATCATGGTAGTTCCTCCTCATCTTTTTATAGCAGTTATTGTCAAGCTGCCCAAATGACTTTCAAAAACTTTCGTTTCACCTACATCCATACTGCATGAATTGCCGTTATCACCGTCAACAACACAGATTCCTACACGTTCCTCATTCTTTTTATCCCCGTTAGGCATTGTAACGGTAACTGTTTTCTTTTCACCGAAGAAGAAAATATTTGTATTATTGTATGTTGCGTTTATATTGCGGTTGGTAAACGTATCATAGAAGTCATCAAAACAACATATCCAGCTATTCAGTCGTCTCTTGGTTGCATGGTGACTTTCAATATCGACCTGTATCGTACAAGGGATATTTACATTGATACAGTTCATCATATTGGCGAATCCACCGATAAATTTATCTATATCTTTGGATTTCTTTTTAAGTTCACCAAGTTTTTTATCTATGGATGTTCTCTGTTCCTGATAACTTTCTATATTTTTATTTAAATCATCAATAGAATCGTTCAATTCTTTGGTCTTATTTATGATCTCCTTTTCGGAAAGACCGTTTACAGTGAACGGATCATTGGTTTTTCGGGCTGTTTCAATGTTTTCTATGATCTTTTCTATCAATGCTGTTACCGATTTTGATTCAAACGTTTTACCAATCAGAGAATTTTTGATTGCATCTTTATTCAATAATTTATTGACAGCATCTATTTCTTTATTCAGGCCGTCATTTTTTGAGAGTGTCTTGAACGTATTGCTGATATTCTTGATTTTTTCCAATACTGCAAGATTAAATTTGACTATCTGACCATTCAGTTCATTATTCGATTTCTCAATGTCAGAAATATTGACCGTACTTGCATTTTTGGCATAAACGACTTTTTTTACAGGAGCGGGAATATCATTATCCTTGCAGAACTTATCCCATTCCGCCTGTTTACTGTTCATTTGCGAGGAGGACGGATTACAGGATATAAATGACAATGATTCGTTGCTGCTGAATTTCTTCAGAAGCTCAAGCAAAGAATCTACCGCTTTGTTCCAGTTGTTTACTATATCTTCCGATCTGTGTTTTTTCTGCTTCCAGTATGCAACTACAACTATCACACACAGCAGCATGATCAAAGACAATGATGCCAAAACCTTCAAAATTGCTTCCATATCTACAATACTCCCTTCAACATCCAATTTTGTTGTAAGTCCCGTTTCGTCCTGTAATTCTATGCTCGCACTCACAGAGCTGCACTTTTCAGCCTTAACTACAAGCATCTCATTCTCAAGGCGAACATCCAGTTTATTATTGTCATTGTACTGATGTACATTGAGCAACCTGATTGATGACAAGGGGGAATCCTTGTCTGTAATATATCCCTCAAGAGGTATCATGAACTGATACTTCTTTGTATCACCATCTTTTATTGTTTCGGCTTTTATATGACCGTTACTGTATTTTCCGACAGTCTGTGGGGCATATGGAACTATCTCATTTTCAGTATCAATATGATACTCCAGATCAATATTATTACCATAGCTTATTTTAAGGTTCACGCTTATCCTGCCAAAATCATTTATATCAAACGGTGTACTTGAAACAACTCCATCTTTATTTTCTATTCCCAATTCATATGATTTATGCTCGGAATTTTTGTCGGTGACAGTCAATTCAGCCGATATATTTGCTTTGGAGTCTATATTGACAGGATTATTATTTCCGTCAAAGAACATAAACTCAAGCCTTGCCGAATGACCTTTAAGAAGCTCATCTCCTGTGACAGGCTCAACCTTGACCGATGCCATAAGTTGAGTATAATATGCTGTCATTATAGTTATATCCTTAAGAGCATTGTTTTTTACAGAAGATACTCTAAAAATCCATTCGCCTGCAGGAGGATCATAAACAGTAAGAAATGAGCTTTTCTCATATGTCCATTTTTGTACATCGACCTTTTCGGTGGAATGTATCAGCTCTGTTGTCAGATCGGAGCCTCTGACATATATCTGAAGATGCCCGACAGCAAGCTCGGGAAGTGTAAAGCTGTATGAATTGTCGGCATCGAGGCTGACAGCACGACACTTGACATCTCCTCTTATCAGATAGAACATTTTTATAAATTCATAATAAAGAGAGTCAATATTATCGGGAGATATAGCCACAAGTCTTGTATCAAAACGATGACCTCCGTCAAAATAGTTTACAAGCTCATTGAGATAGCTTTCATCATTTCTTCCGTTTATTGACAGACAATACAGGTCTATATCATTTTGTTCAAGCCTTAAAGCCTGTTCTTTTGTGAGCCTGTTTGCCGCCTCACGATATTTGCTGTCATCGAGGCTGTTTTCGTTTATACCGTCTGAAAGCAATATAACGACCTTTTTTCTCTCGGAATCCTGATCTTCAAAAATATCCGCTGCAGCCTTGAGACCTTCTCCTATATTTGTATCAATATTATTGGGGTCTTTATCGGTCATGTTGAGATATTTGAATGAATCACGGTATTCTTCTTCATTTCCGACAGGCTTCAGAGAATATTTTGCATAGACCTTGTCAGCGAAGTAAACGCAGCCTATTCTAACATCAGAACCTACTGCTGAATTGACGGCTGCAATCATAGCCTCATTTCGTTGATCTTGCCTTGGCCATATACTTTTGCTGTTATCGACCACCAATACAACATCAAGCCCATTGAATTTATTATCCGAACTCTTTTGAGGCACCGTCATATCATCTGCAAATACAGTCTGACTGTAACCCAACAGTATAACTGCTGCCATGATACAGCAAAAAATATGAAGTTCAAAAGCATATTTTTTCATACAAATCCCTCCCATATAAAAAAAATAATATAAATATTCTACAAAAAAAAATAATATATGTCAAGATTATATACAAAAACACTTTCAAAAATCACATAAATTTTTGAGATTCGGAACATTTGTCATTTTACATTATACTTGATATATAAAAAAAATTCCATCCTGTTTTGTTTCAGGATGGAATTTTTTATGCTTTTACTTGACAGTCACAGAAAAATATTTCTTTTCGATAGTGCCTGTACTGTCCTTGACCTTGATACAAACATCATAATCGGTGGCATTGGCAGGCTTTATTGATACAGTTGTATTTTCAGAGAAATTCTGTTTTGTAGTCCATTTTGTATCAGAAACTTTCTTGTAAACCATCTGA
>CACXGJ010000184.1 GCA_902767125.1 uncultured Ruminococcus sp.
CACCGTCAGTGATGTTTCAGAAGTATTCGTTGAAGAAATCACCGTCAGTGATGTTTCAGAAATATCCTTTGAAGAAAGCATCGTCAGTGATATTTCTGAAATATCCGTTGAGGAAAGCACTGTCAGAGAGGTGTCGGAAGTATCAGTTGAAGAAAGTTCTTTTATCGAAAGCTCCGTTGAGGAAATTTCGGAAATATCCGAAAATAAAAATCTTTGTACAGTTTCAATATCATGCAGTACATTGCTGAATAATCTTGACAGGGTAAAGAAAAATAAATTGTCCGTGATACCGTCTGACGGCTGGATTCTGACAGCTATAAATACAGGATTCTACGAAGGCGAAAGTGTATTTGATGTTACAAAGCGTGTCTGTATGGAAAATAAAATCCCGTTTGAATTTACACTTGCACCGATATATAATACTGCTTATATCGAGGGGATAAATAATATTTATGAATTTGACTGCGGAAGTACATCAGGATGGCTGTACAAAGTGAACGGCGAATTTAAAAGCTATGGTTGTTCGGACTGTAAGCTGAATAACGGTGATATAATAGAGTGGGTATATACCTGTGATCTTGGAAAGGATGTCGGAAATGAATACAAAGAGTGAATTTGCAAGGTTTCATCCGACAGTTCAATTCATATATTTTTCATCAGTGATATTTTTTGCAATGTTCATAAGAGAGCCTTTTTTTATCGGAATATCACTTATATTTTCAATGACATATGCAATATATTCGGGACGGAAAAAAGCCTTGAGAGCATTGCTTTTATTCATATTGCCAATGTTTATATTGATAGCTGTTATAAATCCGTTATTCAATCATGCAGGTGTGACGATATTGTTTTATCTGCCTGACGGGAATCCTTTCACAATGGAATCGCTGATATATGGCTCTGTATCGGGAGGGATATTTTCATGTACAATGCTTTGGTGCATTTGCTTGAGATACATAATGACTTCCGACAGGATAATATATCTTTTCGGAAGGATAACACCTAAATTGAGCCTGTTGATATCAATGATACTTCGTTTTATACCGAAATTGTCATCACATTTCCGTGAAGTCAGGAATGCCCGTAAAAATATCGGACGTGATATTACGGACGGGAATTTCAGGGAAAGGATCGCAAACGGTGTCAGGATAGTTTCGGCGGTCATACAATGGGCAATGGAAAATTCCGTTGATACAGCAGATTCCCTTGAGAGCCGTGGTTATGGGCTTGCAGGAAGAACATCATTTTCACTGTTTGCATTCGAGATGAGAGATATTGTAATATTGCTGATAATATCGGTGGGTGATGTCGGCATATTATGGGGATATTTTTCGGGCGGTCTGGAATTTGATTATTTTCCGATCATAAGCGAAATAAAATTAAATGTACCTTTGGCAACTGTTTATGTAATATTATGTGCAGTGCCGTTGGTATCTGACATTGCGGAGGACATGAAATGGAAATATACAGAGTCGAAAATTTAACTTTCCGTTATCCGACATCAGATAAAAATGCCCTTTCGGATATATCGTTTTCGGTGGACAGGGGTGAATTTATTACTGTATGCGGATCATCGGGAAGCGGTAAAAGTACTCTTTTGCGGCAGCTCAAAACAGTTTTGCAGCCTTACGGTAAGCGGAATGGAAGCATATATTTTTGCAGCAATGATTTATCCGAAACAGACCTCAAAACACAGGCGTGGAAAATAGGTTTTGTCATGCAGTCTCCCGATGATCAGTCGATAACGGACAAAGTGTGGCATGAGCTTGCCTTCGGGCTGGAAAGTTTCGGGGCAGATAACAGTATTATCCGAAGAAGAACTGCTGAAACTGCTGAATTTTTCGGTATATCAAAATGGTTTGAGAAAAGTGTTGATGAATTGTCGGGCGGTCAGAAACAAATATTGAATTTGGCATCTGTAATGGTAATGCAGCCCGATGTATTGATATTGGATGAGCCGACCGCACAGCTTGATCCGATAGCAGCCGAAAATTTTATTTCACTTTTGGTGAAGATAAATAAAGAGTTGGGAACGACAGTCATATTGAGCGAGCATAATTTAAGTGAAGTTTACGGAGTGAGTGACAGGATAATTGTGATGTCGGACGGGAGAGTAATTTCCGATACATCACCCGAAATGACAGCCCAAAAGCTGTATGAGATGAAAGACGGAACTTTTGAAGGTCTTCCGTCAGTCGTAAAAGTATATGAATATGCTGACGGTAAAAACAAATGTCCGTTGAGCGTGGGGGAAGGCAGAAAATGGTTTGAAGGATTTGTTGTGAACAGTGAGCTGAAGGAAATAAAGCAGGAGGTTTATAAAAATGCCGACAAAAAGCCCTGTGCGGAATTGAAAAATGTATGGTTCAGATATGAACGCAATGAAGCGGATATTCTGAAAGGCATTGACCTGAAAATATATTGGGGTGAAATACTTGCAGTTCTGGGAGGAAACGGTTCGGGTAAAACAACCATGCTTTCGGTGATATCGGGGATAATTAAGGCAAACAGGGGCAAGGTCTCAAGGCATGGAAAAATATCAGTGTTGCCGCAGGATCCGCAGGTATTGTTCGTCAAATCGAGTGTCGAGGAAGATTTGAAAGAGATAAGCGAAGATATAGAAAATGTCGTTGAAATATGCGGATTATGGGATATTCTTAAACAGCATCCATATGATTTATCAGGCGGTGAACAGCAAAAAACAGCACTTGCCAAAGTGCTTTTAACAAAGCCCGATATATTATTATTGGACGAGCCTACAAAGGGCTTGGACAGTGCATGTAAAAGACAATTGGCAGAAATATTCAAGGAGCTTGTCCGAAACGGTACAGCAATAGTATTTGTCAGTCATGATATGGAATTTTGTGCGGAGTATGCTGACAGGTGTGCAATGCTCTTTAACGGTCAGATAGTCAGTCAGGGCAGTCCGAGGGAGTTTTTCAGTGACAACGGAATATATACGACTCCGGTAAACAGAATGTCAAGAGGTATCATAAATAACGCCGTGACAGTAAATGATATTCTGTATGTATTGGGAATAAGTCGGAAGGAAATTTCAAAGCCGCCAAAAAAACCAATGCGTTTCAAGGAGGAAATTACAAGTGAAAGTAAAAAAACAAAAAAGAGTTTTTTTCGTAGAGGAATTTCAGTGATACTGCTTTTTGCAGCAATATTTTTCATGCTCGTGACAGCCGATATCATAAAAATTGAGTTCAATAAAGTTGCAGCCTATGGGATAATGTTCGTGACAGCAATATCATTCATGGTAGTTTTCGGAGGAAGATCCCAAAAAATACATATCATTCAAAAGGACAGAAATATCAAAAGGATGTTCCTGTCACTTGCAATGGTATTTTTAGTTGTACCGATAACTATATTCTGCGGAGTGCATTTTTTTGACAATACAAAATATTTGTTTATATCACTTTTGGTAATGCTTGAAAGTATAGTGCCTTTTTATGTGATGTTCGAGAGAAGAACAGTACAGGCACGAGAGCTTGTTCTGATATCAACGATATGTGCATTGTGCGTATCGGGCAGGGCAGTTTTTTATATGGTACCCGAATTTAAGCCTGTCACGGCACTTGTAATAATATCAGGTGCGGCACTCGGCAGCGAATCGGGTTTCCTGATAGGTTCAGCGACAATGCTCGTATCAAATATATTTTTCGGACAGGGTGCATGGACACCCTTTCAGATGTTCACAATGGGACTTATAGGCTTTTTGTCGGGATTTTTGTATCAAAGGGGGATACTTCCTCAAAACAGGATATCACTTGCGGTATTCGGTTTTGCGGCAGCATTTTTGATATACGGAGGTATAATGAATCCTGCAACGATATTATTATCGGGAACATCTCTCAATGCAGGCACTGTAATTTCATCATATATTTTCGGACTCCCCGTAGATACCGTTCATGCAGTTTCAACAGCCTTATTTTTATACATCGGTGCAGAACCTGTTATTTCCAAGATAGAGCGTATAAAACTCAAATACGGACTAATAACAATCAGCAATTAAAAAGTCGGTTGAGGTCGTTTTTTTTAATAAAAAAGTCGAAAAAAGTATATTTTTTTATATGGGATATGTGTTATAATTAAAGACAGGATAAATTTTGAGGTGATGAAATATGTTATTTGTATGCTATCCGAGATGTACGACCTGCCAAAATGCTCAAAAATGGCTTGATGAAA
>CACXGJ010000185.1 GCA_902767125.1 uncultured Ruminococcus sp.
AAGGAAAGTCGCACATCTCAAAAGTGTGGATTTACCTGAACCTGAAGGACCGAGTATTGATACGACATCACCCTTTTCGACTGACATACTTATATCTTTAAGAACGATCTTTCCGTCAAAGCTCTTTTGAAGATTATTTATTTCAAGAAGTTTCATTTTATTCACCTCACATCAACGATAATAGTCAAGACGTTTTTCAATTTTTTCCATTACGAATGCAACGACCATATTGAATACGTAGTAGAAAAGACCTGCAGCAAACAGAGGAAGGATACTTGCCTGTGCAGCAGCTATCTGTTTTGCGATAGTGAACATTTCTATGTATGTGAGAACGAATGCAAGGGAAGTATCCTTTACAAGAGTGATGATTTCATTTGTAACGGGCGGAAGGATATGCTTTACCATCTGCGGGAAAATGATTTTTCTGAAGGTCTGTCCCTTTGTATATCCCAAAACAGAGGCAGCCTCACGCTGACCGTTTGGCACAGCCTGTATTCCCGCACGGAATATTTCTGCAAAGTATGCGGCATAGTTGAGGGAAAAGCCTATGATAACGGCATAGAATCTGTAATCCTGCCCCGGTGAAACATTGAAGACATAATACGGAGCATAGAATACGACTATAAGCTGCAGCATAAGAGGAGTACCACGCATTATTGAAATATAAATTCGTGCTATCCATTGGATCACCTTGAATCTTGACATTCTTATGAAAGTAAGGAGAAGTCCGAGCGGCATCGAGAACAACAGTGTAAGTAAGAATATAAGGAGAGTTGCCCATACACCGTCAAGAAGCTGAAGAAGTATCTGACCGAAGTTCAATTTATCTGTTTTATAAATATCGGGAGAGGCTTTGGAGGTCTCATTGTCGGTATTTTCGGAAGCATTTTTTTCATTGAGACATACGCTTGTTTCAAGTCCCCATTTTTTTGCTATTTCCATGAATTTTCCGTCATCAGCCATCTCAAAAAGAGTTTTTTCTACCTTGTCTTTAAGCTCTGTATTGCCCTTTTTGAAGCCGATACCGTATTTTTCACTTGAGACCTTTTCATCGAGCATGATAAATTTATCTCCACGGGATGTTATCTGATAATTAGCTACACCTATATCAAGACACACAGCATCCACCATACCGCTGTCAAGATTCAGGAAGGCACTGTTGTAATCGCTTACTTGCTGAAGTTCCTTGAAAGACTTTGCAAGAGCCTTGTTTTCCTCGCTTGCATCATCGCCCGTGAAAGCTGCCAATGCAGAGGAATCTGCCTGTACAACGACAATTTTGTCCTTTAAGTCTGAAAGAGTTTTTACAGCAGAGTCTTTTTTGACAACTACGACCTGTGAGTTGTCTACATACGGCACTGACCATGTATAGTCGTTTTCCCTGCCGTCAATGGTAAATCCGTTCCAAATGCAGTCGATAGAACCGCTGTTAAGCTCCTTGTCCTTGAAGTCCCAGTCGATAGGCTGTTTTTTAAGAGTCCAGCCGTTCCTTGTACAGACCTCTTGTGCCAAGTCAAGATCGAAGCCCACATACTCACCATTGGTATCTTTATAGCCGTAGGGCGGAAATTCGGCATCAAAACCGACTGTAAAAGTTGTGGTTTCTTCCGTTGCCTGCACCGTTGAAGGAATGATATATGCCATGCCCATTATCATCAACATGACCAACAGCATACCCAATACAAGATGCAAATGTTTGTTTGAATTTCTGTTCAGCATTTCACTGTTCCTTTCATTTTTTAATAATACAGTAATATTTTACCGTACCAAAAAATAATAGCATTATTATTTGTAACTGTCAATCAAATTTCTGCAAAATACTTGAAAAAAACAGTTTATTTGGTATAATTATTACTATAAATAATTAAAGGAGGAGTATTCTCTTGGAAAAACTTTTTAAGCTCAAGGAAAACGGCACTACTGTCAAAACAGAATTGATAGCCGGACTGACAACATTTCTTGCAATGGCATATATACTTGCGGTCAATCCAAGTATATTGTCGGCATCGGGTATGCCGTCACAGGCGATATTTGCGGCAACTGCCATTTCAGCAGCATTTGCTACACTGATTATGGCATTCTTCGCAAATTATCCCGTTGTACTTGCATCCGGTATGGGACTCAATGCTTATTTTGCATTTTCGGTAGTTCCTCAACTTCAGGCACAGGGTGTTAAAGAACCTTGGCAGGTCGCACTTACAGCAATACTTTGTGAAGGTATTATCTTTATTCTCCTGTCATTCTTCAGATTCAGGGAAACTCTCGTCAACAGAGTTCCATACAATCTGAAGCTCGGTATTTCGGCAGGTATAGGTCTTTTTATTGCCATAGTAGGTCTTAAGGGTGCAAATATAATCGTATCTGATGCTTCAACTCTTGTAAGTCTTGGAAATATGAGTTCACCCGATGTTGTGCTTGCATTGGTCGGTATACTCATAATAGCGGCTCTTTGGCATTTCAAAGTAAAGGGAGCTATACTTATAGGAATAGTTGCAACATGGATATTCGGTATAATTGCCGAGCTGACAGGCTGGTATCAGGTAAATCCCGAAGCAGGTGTTTATTCTGTAATACCGAGCTTCAGCAATTACTCTGTATTTGCCCCTGTACAGTCAATGGCAGAGAATACTTTATTCAAGTTCGATTTCTCATACATAGCTTCAAATACCATCAATTTTCTTGTAATACTCTTTGCATTTCTGTTTGTTGATCTGTTTGATACGGTAGGTACACTCATAGGCGTTGCACACGAGGGAAAAATGCTCAATGAAAAGGGCGAGCTTCCGAGAGTAGGTCGTGCATTGATGGCTGATGCAGTAGGCACGGTAGCAGGTGCAATGCTCGGTACATCAACTGTAACATCATATGTTGAATCTACAACGGGTGTCGCAGAAGGCGGAAGAACAGGTCTTACAGCTCTTTCATCGGCAGTATTGTTCATACTTGCATTGCCGTTGTATCCGATATTCCTTGCAATACCGTCATTTGCAACGACTCCTGCACTTGTATTTGTAGGTCTGCTCATGCTCAAGAATGTAACCAAAATGGACTTTGAGAGTGATATAGCTGATTCGGTGGGCGGTTTTCTTGCAGTCATCATGATGCCATTCTCATATTCTATTGCAAACGGCATCATGTTCGGAATAATCGCATGGGTTATCCTTAAGGTCGTAACAGGCAAAGTAAAAGATGTACATCTTGTGATGTGGGTATCATTCGGATTGTTTGTATTGAGGATAGTGACTATAATTTTAGGTGTTTCGTCATAAATCTGTTTCGTACTCAAAAAAATATTTACAGCCATACATACGGAAATTGTTTGTATGGTGAATAAAAATATCAAAAATATATTATAATATTCTATTCTTTTAATCAAAAATGTTTTTTGTAAATTTTTCGTAAAATGGT
>CACXGJ010000186.1 GCA_902767125.1 uncultured Ruminococcus sp.
CCGATCAAGTATCTTCGGCACCATTGAGCTTAACTTCCGTGTTCGGTATGGGAACGGGTGTACCCTCAACGTCATCAACACCAACTTGATTCAATTTTCATCGCCTTATCTCTAACGACTCTGTTATTATATCACTGCTTTTTCAAAAATGCAAGTCTTTTTTTAAAGAAAAATTATACTTTTAGTTTTATATATACATTTATATACCTCAAGTAATATAAAATGAATTGTGATAATTACATTTTGATGGTAGAATATTATCAAGAAAGTTTTCAGGAGGTTTCTTAATGGATAATGATAATAAAAGACAGTCAGTCAACAATTTTGTCTATCGTAAGAAAAACAAGGATCAGAACAATATCCAATCCGTAAACAACTTTGTCTATCGAAAAAACAGGAATAATGATACCTCACAGCCTCAACCACCACAAAACAACAGCTTTGATTTTACCGACAGAAATACACAGCCACAAAACAACAATTATACTTCTTCCAATAATTATAATTCCTATATTTCCGAAAATGATTACAATTCATACACATCAGGCTATCAGCCCACAAACAGCTATAACAATAATTTCAATAATCAAAATACTTACAGCAATAATTTTAATACAAGTCAGAACGATTACAGCAACAATTCTTTCTACAACGGAAATAATAATTATAATAACAATCCACAGACATATCAGCAGAACGGTTATCCGAACAATAGCACTGGCATATATCAAGATTACAATACACCTGTGAATTATCAGAATGATAACAGTCAGCCCGTTGAGATTCCTCTCCCGCAAGGATTGGATCGGTGGTCGGTCATTATTCTCATTTCATTTTTGGCACCGTTTGCTTTGACAACGATTTCAGGCATTCTCGCATATTTGTTTCCGTTTTTGGCACATATAGTATCCTTCCTGTTCCCACTGGCATTCGTAGTGCCGTTTGTCGGTATCATAGCAGGTTCTGTCATGGAAAGAAAACATCTTAAAAGTGTATGCACCGTTCCCGTAACAGGTCATCTTGTAGGATATGCAAAACAACGCCGCAGCCACAAACGTCATCATTATACTGTTTATGCTCCAAAGTATGAAATATTTATAAATAACCGCCGTGAGATTCGCACCATTGATGATTTCACAAGAGGTCAGTACGGTACTGCAACAGCGAATCTGCTTGCAAATCCCAGCGGTTATGAAATCATATATGCCGAAAGGAATTTCGGTCAGTCAAGAACAGGCGAAATTGTAGGCACTGTAATATTGGTAATTATCATAGCTTGTTTCATACTGCCGATTTTTTTCGGATAATGACAGGAGGATCCCAACAGAATGAAAATGATATTTGATACCCATGCACATTATGATGACAAGGCTTTTGACGAGGACAGGGATGAGCTTCTTACAAAACTCTTTTCCGAAAATGTAGCTTATATAGTTAATCAGGGAACGAACCTTGAACTGTCAGGGTACAGCATATCTCTTTCCGAAAAATACCCAAATATGTACTGTGCAGTAGGTATACACCCCGAATGTATCACCGAAAACAGCCTTGCCGAGCTTGACGGGATAAAAAAACTTGCCCGACATCAAAAAGTTGTCGCTATTGGTGAAATAGGACTTGACTATTATTGGGATATTCCAAAAGAACCTCAAAAACTGATTTTTGAAAAACAACTTGAATTAGCCAATGAACTTGATATGCCTGTAAATATACATGACAGGGAAGCTCACGGTGATACCCTTGAACTGCTCAAAAAGCACAAACCCAAAGGTATCCTGCACTGTTTTTCGGGCAGTGCGGAAACAGCAAGGGAAATCATCCGACTCGGAATGTATATCGGGATGGGCGGTGTCGTCACATTCAAAAATTCCCGCAAGGCTGTTGAAGTCATCTCCGATATCCCGATGGAAAGACTTGTCCTCGAAACAGACTGTCCTTACCTTTCGCCAATGCCATTCAGAGGGAAACGGAACCATTCGGGTATGATACAGTATACTGCCGAAAAAATTGCGGAAATTAAAAATATATCCGTTGAGGAGGTTCTTAAAATAACCTGCGACAACGCTAAAAGAGTTTATAATATCATTTAAGGAGTGCTGATTTTTATGAAGAAGAAAATCAAAGTATTGTGTGTTGTATTGGCTTTGTCGATGTCTGCGACAGCCCTTTCATCCTGTTCGATGTTCGGCTACAGGGACAATTACAGATACAGCTCAAGCTACAGCAATAACAGCGAATACACACGTGGAAGCTTCACCGATGCCTACGGAAATTACTATCCGGGCGGATACTATGACAGATACGGCAATTTTTATGCTGATGATTATTATAATTATGATACAGGATACTATGAAGGATATTTTGATCCATACGGTGAATGGCACTATAATTGAGAAGCGAGGTTTTTGCTATGCGTAAGGCATTGATAACGGGAGCAAGCTCCGGAATAGGCAGAGATATCGCACGACTGCTTTCGAGCAGGGGCTGGGAGGTCATACTCGTTGCAAGACGTGCTGACAAACTGATCGCACTAAAAAAAGAACTCGGCAAAAATGCAAAATGTATCCGCTGTGATGTTTCACATGAGCCTGAATGTCGAAAGCTGTATGAGGTGCTGAAGGATGATGATATAGAGATGCTTGTCAACTGTGCAGGCTTCGGCTTGTGCGGAGAGTTCACCGAGCTGTCACTCGACAGCGAGCTTAAGATGATAGACACAAATATAAAAGCTGTCCATATTTTAACAAAATTATTCCTGCGTGACTTCAAGAAGAAAAACAGAGGCTATATACTGAATGTTGCATCAATAGCAGGATTTTTTTCCGGACCGCTGATGGCTACCTATTATGCGACCAAAAATTATGTTGTCAGCCTGACGGGAGCCATCTATGAGGAACTCAAAAGAAGCAACAGCAATGTCAGAATAAGTGCTTTGTGTCCCGGACCTGTTGACACCGAATTCAATGACGTTGCCCATGTTAAGTTCTCATCAGAACCCATAGACAGTAAAACTGTCGCTCAAGAAGCCGTTGACGGACTTCTTCAGGGAAAGCTGTATATAATCCCCTCGGCGAAAATGAAATGTCTCAAGCTGGTCAAAAGGCTCCTGCCCGACAGGACAATAACACATTTTTGCTATACATTTCAGAAAAAGAAAAAATGACAGAGAGGCGTGTTTCGCATTGCTTTCAGGTGAATTTGAAAAGATTGTTCTTTTGAACCGAAAATATACCCTCTGTGACAATAACGGTAAGACCTCCGACGGAAAAAACTTTAGAATGATAAAAGGAAATATTCCTGTTCTGCTTTCTGCCCCGCATTCCGTCAGATGTATGAGAAATAACATGATAAAACCCTCTGACAGAATGACAGGCGGTATAGTGGAATATATGTGTCAGAAATATGATCTCTGCGGCATTACAAGAACCTTCAACAACAATGATGATCCGAATCACTATAACACAAGTCCGTCGTCTGAATATAAAAATGCCGCAATTGACCTGATAAATTCCGACAATATCAGATTCATGTTCGATATACACGGCTGTAATGATGATCACGGCTTTGAGATCGAGATCGGTACGAACAGCGGTAAAAATCTGAATAATAAAGAATTTATCGAAATTGCCGAAGATACTCTCTCCGAAACAGGCATTGTTTCCGTTGATACTCTTTTCAGGGCTTCAGCCCCGGAGACCGTATCACACTATATCCACGAAAGGACAAATATCAACTGCTTTCAAATAGAGATATGCCATACTGTCAGAGATGTCCCCGAAAGATTATTACATTTTATTGATACTTTCATAAAATTGATTTTTATACTAAAAGGAAGATGAACTATGCTGAAAATAAAAGATATTGAAGTCATGAATCTGAAAAATGCCATCCGTGGAGCAAGAAATCCCATGAACAGCTGGGACAGGAGCGACAGTTTTTTTGACGAAAAAGGAAATTATATTCTCGGTGAAAATGACCTTTCACTTGCCATGCGTCTGCGAAAGGCAGGCGGTGACCACAGAAAATTCATGCGTCAGATATTCGTAACAATGGATATAACAGCCCCTTTGTATTGGTGGAAGGAGTTTGACACCTACAAAATAGGCACTGTCGCAAATTCCACAAGCACCATGCACAAAATAACCTCTATGCCATTTGATATATCCCATTTCAGCACCGATAAAATGACACCCGAAACCTTGAAGGTCATGCAGACTCTTACAGACTATCTCGAGCATCTCCGAAAACAATTCCTTGAAAAAAAGGATAAACAGGTCTGGTATGATATAATACAGCTCCTGCCGTCAAGCTATAACCAAATGCGTACCTGTACAATGAATTACGAAAATCTCGTGAATATCTACCATGCAAGAAAAAATCACAAATTAGACGAATGGCATACCTTCTGTGACTATGTAAAAACACTCCCCTATGCACAGGAACTCATTATATGCGAATAATTCTTTGAAAGGAAGATGATCATGCTTTTGGCTATTATATCAAGTGTTTTC
>CACXGJ010000187.1 GCA_902767125.1 uncultured Ruminococcus sp.
AGCGAATCTTGCAAATTTATCCAAAAAAGGCAGGGGCTGTTATGACAGTTTTTCCGACAGGGTGATGTTTCCGATAATAGACCTTCGTGGGAATGTCATAGCCTTTGGCGGCAGAGTCATGGCAGCCGATGTGCAGCCGAAATATCTGAATACATCAGATACGCCTGTTTTCAGCAAAAAGCATAATATATATGCCCTGAATTTTGCCAAAAATAAAATAAAGAATGACAGGATAATACTTGTTGAAGGATATATGGATGTAATAGCCCTGCACAGGACAGGCTTCGAGGAAGCGGTAGCTACCTTGGGAACGGCTCTTACAAAGGAGCAGGCTAAAATAATAAGCCGTTACTGTAAGGAAGTTGTGATATGCTATGACTCGGATAATGCAGGTCAGCAGGCAACAGAAAGAGCAATAGATATATTCAGGTCTATCGGATTGAATATAAAGATACTGACTGTGCCGAATGGGAAAGATCCCGATGAATTTATGAAAACTTATGGTGATGAGGGACATTCAAGATTCAGCTATCTTTTGAGCAGGTGCGGAAATGACATTGAATACAGGATAAATAAGCTGCGTTCAGGATATGATGTTGATGATACGGAGCAAAAGGTACAGTTTCTGACTGAATGTGCAAAGATAGTTGCCGCCATTGAGAACAGCATAGAAAGAGATGCTTATATACAGCAGCTTTCCGATGAGTTCGGGATAGAAAGGAATGCTGTTGCCGAACAGGTACAGAAGTATGTAAAGAGCAACAAGGCTGAAGAAAAAAGACAATATAAAAAAGAAATGCAGGCTATCACAGCTAAAAACGATAAAATTGAAGAAGAAAGAGCTATTAATTTAAGAGCGTGTAATGCTGAAGAAGCACTGCTTTCGATCCTGCTGACAAATGCGGATGCAAGCTTGAGTGTGTGCAGAACGCTGACACCCGATATTTTTATTACTCCGTTCAACAAAAGGGTATATGAAAAAATAAAGGAACGTGCCGAAAGGAATCTGCCGACAGAGGCTGTTGATATATCAGAGGGATTTTCTATTGATGAAAACAGCCGCATAAGCGGATTTGTATATAAACATATGAAGGAGCGTGATCCGTTTCTTGCAGTAAAGGAATATATTGACATATTGGAGGAGGAATCGGAAAATCAGAATTTTACCCCTGACAAAATTTTAATGCAGGACGATGAGGCTATTATGGAACAAATCAGAAAGAATATGGAAAGAAAGAAATAACAGGAGGTTTTCTATTATGATAACAGCATCACAGCCCGATAAAAGAACAGTTCTCAAGGAGCTTATGGAGCTTGGAAAAAGCAAGGGACAGCTCACGAACAAGGAGATTCTTGATGCAATAGGCGAAATGGACATTGATCCCGAACATCTCGAAAAATTCTATGACACTCTCGAAACAAACGGTATAGAGATCGTTGAAACGCTTGATGATATAATGCTGAATGATGCGGAGCTGTCATCTATAACGTCAAACGATATGGGCGAGGATGATCTTGATTCGGAGCCTATGATAGAGAATATTGCAATAGATGATCCCGTAAAGATATATCTCAAGGAAATAGGCAGAGTTCCCCTGCTTTCACCCGATGAAGAAATGAGTCTTGCAATGAGGATATCAGACGGTGACGTTGCGGCAAAGAAAAGACTTTCGGAAGCTAATCTGCGTCTTGTAGTCAGCATAGCAAAGAGATATCTCGGCAGAGGTATGCAGTTCCTCGATCTTATTCAGGAGGGCAATCTCGGACTTATAAAGGCAGTCGAAAAGTTCGATCATACAAAGGGCTTTAAATTTTCCACCTATGCAACATGGTGGATACGTCAGGCAATCACAAGAGCTATTGCAGATCAGGCAAGAACAATTCGTATACCTGTACACATGGTTGAGACCATAAACAAAGTAAAGAAGGTATCAAGTCAGCTCCTTCACCAGAACGGACATGAGCCTACTGCGGAGGAAATTGCCGAAGTGATAAATATGCCGACCGATAAGGTTCGTGAAATAATGAGAGTAGCACAGGAGCCTGTATCACTGGAAACTCCTATCGGAGAGGAGGAGGACAGTCATCTTGGTGACTTTATCCCCGATGATGATGCTCCCGCACCGCAAGATGCAGCGTCACATACACTGCTCAAGGAACAGCTTGCAGAGGTCTTGGGAACACTTACTCCCCGTGAGGAAAGAGTTCTGAAGCTGCGTTTCGGACTTGAGGACGGACGTTCAAGAACTCTTGAGGAGGTTGGCGAGGTATTCAATGTTACCCGTGAGCGTATCCGTCAGATAGAAGCAAAGGCACTTCGCAAGCTCCGTCACCCCAGCCGTTCAAAGAAGCTCAAAGATTTCCTCGACTAAAATAAAATAATCATATCCAAACGAGCGGATAAGTCAATTATATACGGCTTATCTGCTTTGCTTTTTGTATAACTTTTTTGTTAAATTCGTTGAAAAAAATTTGTTGATATGATATAATTATGTAAAATTATTTTTAGGAGGAATTTCTAAAATGAAATCAAGTATTTTGAGAAAAATCCTTGCAGGCTCTATGGCAATAGCTATGGTAGCAGGCACAGGTGTGAGTGTTTCAACAGGAAATCTTGTCGGCACAAACATTTCTGTAAGTGCTGCCGATACTCTCACAGATGGCGACTATGAATATCAGATAAATGCTAACGGAACAGTTACCATCACAAAGTACATCGGTTCGGCTCTTGCTGTTACCGTCCCTTCAAAAATTGCAGATACAGTTGTTGAGGAGATAGGAAACGATGCGTTCAGAGAAACAAAGATAACTTCAGTGAAATTCCCGTCTACCATTAAAACAATCGGTAATGCGGCTTTCTACAGATGTTACTATCTGAAAAATGTGACTTTCCCGTCAGGTCTTACAACTATCGGTCAGTCGGCATTTGAACAGTGTAATCTTTTCACCAAGGTTGTACTCCCCGACACGGTGACAACTCTCGGCAGCTATGTTTTCAAAAATTGTCCCGGTGTTACTTCGATAACTCTTTCAAAAGCACTGACAAGTCTCCCTAATGAGTGCTTCTCGTACTGTAATATCACTGAAATAACAATTCCCGATGCAGTGGAAACTCTCAATAACTATGCTTTCTATTCATGCCGTAATCTTAAAAAAGTAAACTTCGGCACAAACTCCGCTTTGACAAAAATAAACTATCAGGTATTCTACAACTGCTCGGCTCTTGAGAGCTTTACCTGTCCTGCAAGCCTTGAAGCTATC
>CACXGJ010000188.1 GCA_902767125.1 uncultured Ruminococcus sp.
ATATACTTATGACAGTATTCGGGTGTATCAAAATAATAGCTTTCGCTTTTAAGCTCATTCTGAAGTGCAGAGCTTTCATCCTGACGCTTCCTGTAAAGCTGTACTGCTTCACGGCATACACCGAGCATACATTTTTCAAGTATTATTGTATTGATGAAGCAGGCATCCTCACCATATTTCAGCTTTTCGGAAAATCTTGTATCGCCTATCGCTTCATTCTTGATAAATGCTCCTGTTACATCCATCTGTATAAATTCATATTCATCTCTCAAGTCAACAATCTTTGTAACGGTAAATTTATAATCAAGAGGATGATAGCCCGTTTTTGCATCAAAAAACTTTTTCCTTGCACCCACCACATCAATTGTATCATAATTCTCATCGAAAAATTTCAATACACGTTCAAAGGCTTTCGGCTCCCAGCAGTCATCGGAATCAAGGAAATTGACATATTTTCCTTCCGCATAGCGTATCCCTTCATTTCTTGCAGAGCTTACACCGCCGTTTTCCTTTTTGACATATACGATATTATCGGGATATTTTTCCCTGTATTCCATACATATCCTTTCACTGTCATCAGGACTTCCGTCATTTACAAGAATTATCTGTATATTATCCTCAAAGCCTATGCTTTGTGCAATAACGGAATCCAGCGTTTCAGCAAGATACTGTTCCACATTGTAAACGGGGATTATCACCGAAAACTGAAATTTATGCTCCATAATTTTATCGACCTCCGTTATGTTATTATCCGAAAACTGTTTCAATCCCTGACAATTTGCCGAACAGAACCGCTGTTCTGTCAGCACCGTGTTTCTTCAGCAAACAGAATATCTTATGTTTTTTCCACAGATAATGCTGTTTTTTTATGACATCATCATCTATCTGCCTGATAAGACCTGACAGTATCTTGCAGTATTCATCATACTGTGCCTCGGTAAGATACTGTTTTATGCCTTTTTTTCTTATTCTCCAGCCGAGTTCGTACATCACTGTAAACTGCACAAATTTTTCCCTTGATTCATCAAGCATTCCCTGCAAAAAAAATCTCGGAGACGAAAAATAATAGCTCTCATCCCTGACATCATTCTGAAGGGCAGATGACATATCGGTTCTTTTCCTGTATCTGTGCAGTGCTTCACGGCATACTCCGAGATGACACTTATCAAGAAGCAGTGATGTTATGAACTGTGCATCCTCTCCGTATTTCAGCTTTTCGGAAAAACGTCTTTCGCCTATTGCCTGTGCTTTGATGAATGCTCCCGTGACATCAAGCTGTATGCAGTCGTATTCTTTTTTCAGGTCTATCACTCTTGTACTTTCAAATTTATAATCAAGATAATGATACCCCGACTTTGCACCGAAAAATTCCTTGCGACAGCCCACTGCATCCGTTTCATCATAATGCTCGTCAAAGAAAACCCTTACACTCTCAAAAGCATCCTTTTCCCAGCAATCATCCGCATCAAGAAAATTTACATATTTTCCCTTGATATACGGTATCGCTTCATTCCTTGCAGAACTTACCCCACCGTTCTCCTTTTTTATATACGATATATTATCGGGATATTTTTTTGAATATTGCAGACATATATCTTCGCTTTTGTCTGTTGAACCATCATTCACAAGTATTATCTGTATTTTTTCTTCAAATCCGACAGTCTGTGATATAACGGAATCAAGTGTTTCGGCAAGATATTTTTCCACATTATAAACAGGAATTATGACCGTAAATATAAACTCTTTTTTCATAGCCGTTCAGTCCAATCCTTTTATACTTTTATATATCCTCTTACAGCAGTTTGCATCATTATAGGGGAAAAATTCATCCACACGCTCAAGATATTTTTCATTGTTGCAACAGCCATTCTCTATCTCCGCAATAATCGCACTGACTGCCGAATCAATATCTGTACATACACAACCGAAACCATTCTTTTCATAGTCAAAATAGCCCTTTTTATAAGTATGTTCCAGATAAAATTTATCCTTATCAAATTGAGTATAAACTACGGGCTTTTTCAGATATGCAAAGTCAAATGCCACACTCGAATAATCCGTGACAAGCATGGAGGCTTCTGTAAATTCCCTCTGATAATTCACATAGCCGTCATTCACGGAAAATACATCATTCGCAGCAAAATCTATCCATTGCTCGCTGTGCATGGGGTGCATACACATAAGTCCCGTATAGCCTTTTTCCCTCATTGCTTTCAGCAGTCTTTCATCGTTTATCAGCGAGTTATAGAATTTAAAATAATCTGTCTCACGGAATTTATCATAGTAGATACTTTTGCTTGATATTGCATCATAGCTTTCTTTTATCTCCTTACGCCATGTAGGTATTATAACTATCTTTTTGAGAGGTGTATTACGCTTGTTCTTTCTGTACAGTTCATCATATCTTGCCATACCTGTAAGAGCAACTCTGTCCTTGCCCATATAATAATCACCGTTTATTATTGAATCATATTCGGGCATAGCGGCTGTTATCATAAGTCTTATATTCTTATTGAACCTGTTTATCCATGAGGATATATCATCCTTTGTGATACCGTGCTGTAAAAA
>CACXGJ010000189.1 GCA_902767125.1 uncultured Ruminococcus sp.
ACTGATGTCGAGTGCTTCATACAGGCGTGAAAAGGAGAGTTTTGTTGCAGAGGGTGCAAGACTTTGCATGGACGGAGTTTTATCTGGAGCAGAGGTAAAGGCTTTTTTATATACAAAGAATGGCATGGAGAAGTATTCAAAGGAATTTGAGAAGATATTTTCAGTGTCAAGGAAAAATTATGAGATAAGCGAACAGCTTTTTAAGAGAATTTCCGATACAAATTCACCTCAAGGGCTTTTATGTGTATTCAAAACACTTGACAAAAAAAGTTTATCGTATACAATAGATAAGAAAGGACGTTATGCAGCCCTCGAAAATATACAGGATCCGTCAAATATGGGTACTATTCTGCGAACTGCCGAGGCTTTCGGTGTTGACGGAGTTATAGTTTCGGGAGACTGCTGTGACATATATTCCCCCAAGGTCGTAAGGGGAAGTATGGGGGCGGTTTTCAGAGTGAATGTGATAGCTGCTGCAGATTTCACGGGATATATTGAAAAGCTGACAAAATCGGGGATAAATACATATGCTTCCACTCCGAGAAATGCCGAGGATATCAAAAATGTTGATTTCGGCGGGGGCGGAGTCATGCTTATCGGAAATGAGGGTAACGGTCTTAAAGAAGATACTATAAATGCCTGTTCAAAGCGTGTAAGGATAAATATGAAGGGCAGGGCTGAATCACTTAATGCAGCGGCAGCGGCTGCTGTACTTCTTTATGCACTTGCAGACTGATAAAATAATAAATTTCTTTGAAAAGCGGTGATTATTTTTTGAATGACAGGGTGATATTATGGATATGGCTTCAGAGCTGTATAGGATTTGCAAGCAGTAAGGCAAAAAAAATTTTTGAATTTTTTGAAAAGCCGGAGGATATATTTATTGCAGATGAAAAGATCATCCGTGAATCCGGGCTTTTCACTGAAAGGACAATAGAAAAGATAATGCAAAAGGACCTTAACTATGCTAAAAAAGTGTATAATGACTGTATAGGACTGAACTATAAGGTGGTAAGTATTTTTGACGCTGAATACCCGAAGAGGCTCAAGGAAATATCGGATTGTCCGTTACTGCTTTATGTTGACGGAGATATTCCCCAAACGGAAAATTTATTCTGTGCAGCCGTTGTAGGCTCAAGGGCAGCGACGGAAACCAGCTTGAAAATAGCATTTGATATAGGTGCAGGACTTGCATTGAATGATGTATTGGTAGTAAGCGGAGGTGCCGACGGTGCAGACACGGCAGCACATAAGGGTGCATTGTCATGCGGCGGTGAGACGGTATGTGTATTGGGCTGTGGGATAAATGAGAATTATCTTGTAAAAAACCGTGCATTGCGAAATGAGATAGCAAAGCATGGTGCTGTTATATCCGAATATCCTCCTTTTACATCAAATCAAAGATATACTTTTATTCAAAGAAACAGAATAATAGCAGGAATATGTGAATGTACACTTGTTGTTCAGGCAGGTATGCACAGTGGTGCATTGAGTACGGCAGAACAAACCTTGAAAAATAAAAGAAAGCTGTTTATAATAAGAGGACGAAAAAATGATCCCTGTTTTGAGGGATCAAATTCTCTTGAAAGGAATGGGGCAACCCCTGTTAAAAACCATTCCGAGATATTGGATTGGTATAAATCGAAAGATCACGGTACTGTACAAGCAGAAAATATTCTCAATGAAAAAACAAAATATCCTGCAAAAGTCCGGAATCAAATGAAATTAAGCAGTATTTTTGAAAAAGATGATGGAGAAGAAAAGAAAATTTTGCCTGAACAGTTGACAGAAAACGCTGTTTTGGTGTATCATACAATTTCGGATACACCTTTTGATTCCGATGACATAGCAATGGCGGCTGAACTTGATGCCAATGTTGTCAAGGCTGCCCTGACGGAGCTGGAGATATTCGGGCTTGTCAGGGAGATTGTCGGAAAAGGATACATAAGAAAAAAATGATTTATTTTGCGGAGGATTTTTATGTCTAAACTTGTAATAGTGGAGTCGCCTGCAAAGGCTAAAACG
>CACXGJ010000190.1 GCA_902767125.1 uncultured Ruminococcus sp.
AACTTTACACGATTGTGTGAAATAGTGTTTGTTATTCTGTCGGCATCCTCTGTTACCATTGTGAAGTTTATCACGTTTATTACTGACAGGAGGACTGTAAGCAGGATAAACACGGCTATTTCAGCATATAACACAAACTTTTTCCTTACTTTATTCATTATTCATCCACCAACCTGTATCCCTCATTTATCAAATATTTGATCTTGAGTTTTTTATTAAGCTTTTTTAGCTTGTTGTTAAGAGAATTTATATAGACTACGGAATGCTTTGTATCAAGCTCCTCTTTTGAGGAAATGGCTTTTATGATATTTATTTCCTCGTTTGTAACTCTTGTGTCACCGCAAAGCATGAAATTTTTTTCATCTATTTCTATGTCGGAATATCTGAATACTTCGTCCGAATTACGTTTTTTGCAGATATCATCAAGCTTTGCAGAAAGCTCATTCGGCATGAAAGGGAGCTTTATATAGGAATTTGCAAGATTTTTTTCCGAAAGCATACCTGAATTTACGCCCTTTTCAAGTAAGACGATTACAGGGATATTATTTTCATTCAGTATTTTCAGGATATCTCTGTAACGTATTCGTGGGATATTTTCATTTAATATGACCGAATCAAACTTTTCTCCTGTCAGCTTTGATATCACTTGAGTGCCGTCGAAGACAGTCTGCACTGTATTATCGGAAAGCTCAAAGAGATTTTTGAAGGACATCAAAAAATCCCTGTCGGAGTCTGCTATAAGTATATTCACTTTTCATCACCGCCTTAATTTTGATATCTCCATTATACCACATCATTTTAGAATAATTTTAACAAATTTTTAAAATAAAAGTAAATAATTTCTTGAAAAAATTTAATAATTTTTTAAGAAATACAAAAACAAAACTTCCCTTTTGCAATGAACAAAAGAGAAGTTTCATTTAGATTTTATTATTATCTTACGACAAAGTTGAGTATTTTATTTGCTTTGTAAATAGTTTTGACTATCTGCTTGTCCTTGAGCATATCGGAAATTTTATCTATCTTCATAGCTTCGGAAACAGCCGTTGCTTCATCACAGCCTGTCGGGATAGATACGGTTGCTCGGAGCTTGCCGTTTATCTGAACGCCTATGTCTATTGAGTTATCAATGAGCTTGTTTTTGTCATAAACAGGCCACTCGGAAACAGATATGAAGCCCTTTCCGCCGAGGCTCTCCCATATTTCCTCGCAGAGATGGGGGGCAAACGGTGTGAGGAGCTTGAGGAAAGTCATGTACTGTTCTTTTCCGATAGTTCCCTCTGCCTCGGCATCATTCATGAATATCATAAGTGCGGCAACAGCCGTATTGTATTTCATGCTTTCAATGTCCTCTGAAACCTTCTTTATAGCCTTATGGAGACTGCTTTCGAGCTTTGGATTATTGTTATCGGATATGGAATCTGCAAGCTGTGCAACTCTGTCGAGGAAACGCTTGCAGCCCTTGAGTGAGCTTTCGCTCCAAGGAATAGCCGCTCCGTACTCACCCATAAACAAAACATAAGTCCTCAATGTATCGGCACCGTATTGGTCAACGATATTGAGCGGATCGACAACATTGCCCTTTGATTTGCTCATTTTAGTACCGTCGGGACCAAGTATGAGTCCTTGTGCAGATCTTTTTTTATACGGCTCAAATGTTGGAACTGCTCCGATGTCATAGAGGAAGTGATGCCAGAAACGTGAGTATATCATATGTCTTGTAACGTGTTCCATGCCGCCGTTGTACCAATCAACAGGAAGCCAGTATTTGAGCTTGTCATAGTCTGCAATTGCCTTGTCATTATGGGGATCGATGTATCGGAGGAAGTACCATGATGAGCCTGCCCACTGAGGCATTGTATCGGTCTCTCTCTTTGCAGGCTGACCGCATTTCGGACAGGTGCAGTTTACGAAAGAATCTATCTTTGCAAGAGGCGATTCACCGTCTTCACCCGGCTTGAAGTTTTCGACTTCGGGGAGTTTCAATGGAAGTTCCTCGTAAGGTACGGGAACCATTCCGCATGATTTGCAGTGTACTAT
>CACXGJ010000191.1 GCA_902767125.1 uncultured Ruminococcus sp.
GTCCTCCGCCGCTGTAAAGGACATTTGCACTTGTCAGACCAAACATATCTATAATTTCAGTGGTGAGCTGTGCCATGACTATCTCAATGAAAAACGACTTTGCACGGAGAGTTTTAAGGGCATTTTCATTTATTATCGTATAAATAAAATTCTGTATACCCGAAAAATCGGCTGTATACAAGACAAAGGCATTTTTAGCCTTGATATCATCCGAGAAGCCGTTCCTGTTGCAGTAAACAGCCATTGCTCCGCCAAATGCCGAAGCAAGTCTTGCATAGCTGTAAACGGACAATTCACCGCTCTTTGTACATGGGATGTCGGAGGCATATTTCTTGAGAAACTCGAACCAGTTTTCGATACTGTAAATATAACCAAAATCGAGCTTTGCATCTGACGGATCAAACATTTTTCCGAGCTTTTCCTGCTTATCGTGACGGGTAAATATACCCTGCTTATCGTCATAGCACAGGATATTTCCGACAGGATTTTCATCTTTTTTCAGCCGAAGCATATCAAATATTGAGATAAGTCCTCTGTTTTTGCAGTTGATAAACTCACCGCCTGCGGCAGTCTCCGCAATAGAACAGATACTTTCGATTTCACTTTTTGACGTTTGGGAGTCAACATCCATTCCGATTCCGACCGAAACTTTTTTGAGAATATGCTCAACGACCTCTTTGACCGTTATATCCAAATAAAATCACCTCATTTTTTAAAAAGATATTGAGACACAATTCTACAAATTGCATATTTTTATTATACTCTATTATAAGTTTTTGTCAACAATATTTTCAAAAAAATAAAACGAGCAATATTCCGTAAAAGGAGTATTGTTCGTTTTATAGTCCTCTGCGGGGAGTAATTGTATATAAATATTAACAAGTTTTTGTCAATAATTTTTCAGACGATTATATATTTTCTGAAGCGTTCAAATTCAAATACCACGTTTTTGATGTTTTTGCCGTCTTCGCCGACAATTTCGGTAACATTTCTTTTGCTTGATGCTGCAACAACTTGTATATTTCGTTTAATGAGCATTGTCACCATAAGCGTTGCAAAGACGCTTTCGCCCTGACACAATACACAGCTCGGTTCATGCGAAAGTATCTGCTCCGTATAGCTTTCTGCAAGGGACAGGAGTTCTTCTTCGGTACTTGTCGGGGATATACTCGGAAACGGGATATCTATAATGTCACCGTATTTTTTAGCTTCGGAGAGCTGTTTTTCATTCCATCTTTCAGAGATGTGGTTTGTAAAGTTGATGAATTTACTCATGGGTATACCATCCTTTCGCTGATATAAAAGATTTTATATTATTATAACATATCAATTATGAGAAATCTATGTTTTTTTGTGTGTTTGTTCATCTATGATTATAATAGCATATTCAGAAGAATATTTTACATTTTTTATAAAAATATCTTTGATGTATTGACAAATAACTTATGCTGTGGTATCGTAAGTATGAAAAGTATGTTTTTTCTAATTTTTCTGCAAGGAGGTCTTTGTATTGAATAAACCTGAAGACAAATATGCGTGGACTGTCACCGTCGGAACAAAAGGTCAGATAGTTCTGCCAAAGGAAGCAAGAGAGGTCTTTGATATTAAACCGGGTGATACTCTTATTATATTTGGTGACAAAGAAAGAGGAATGGCAATTCCTCCGAAAAATACTTTTGATGAAATAATCAGAGCGACGTTCAACGGAAAGGATGTTGATAAGAAATGAAGAAAATAGCTTTCTTCTGTATTCCGGCACACGGTCATACAAATCCCATGATGCCTGTTGCGGCAGAGCTTGTTAAGCGTGGAAATGAAGTGCAATTCTATTCCTTCAACGAGTTCAAAGAGAAAATTGAAAAAACAGGGGCAAGGTTCATATCCTGTGACAGATTCCTGCCCGAACTTACAGATAATGAAAAGCAAAATCTTAAAAATGTCTCTCAAACGGAAATGAGCATACAGGATATTCGCATAACTCTTAAAATGAATGATTTTCTCGAAAAAGAGTTTAAAGAATTTCAGCCCGATGTAGTTTATACCGATTCCGTGTGCTTCTGGGGAAAGCTCAACGCCTGGAAATTCAATGTGCCTATGGTCGTTTCGACAAGTACATTCGCTTTCAATCAGATGTCCTCACAGTATATGAAAAACTCCCCTTCGGAGCTTGCAGACATGATATTCGGTTTGCCGAAGATATCAAAGGAACTTAAGACTCTTGAACCCTACGGCTATCATGTAAAAAATACACTGTCACTTGTGCAGAGCGACAATAATACCGATTCCATAGTATATACCTCTGAAAAATTTCAGCCTTATTCAGAGAGCTTTTCCGACAGCTACAAATTTGTCGGACCGTCTGTATTTTCCAAGGTCATGCCCGATAAAAATCATGAGAGACCTCTTGTATATATATCAATGGGTACGGTCATCAATGACAAGCCTGATTTTTATTCAAAGTGTATCTCCGCACTTAAAGACATGGATGTCGATGTCATCATATCATGCGGAAACGCTGTTTCACCGTCACAATTCGGTGAATTGCCCGACAATATAAAAGTATATCCATATGTTGATCAGCTTGATGTACTTTCAAGGGCTGATGCTTTTATAACTCATTGCGGAATGAACAGTGTTTCGGAAAGTCTGTATATGGCTGCACCAATGGTATTCTATCCGCAAACGGGTGAACAGTATGCTGTTGCAAGACGTGCAAAGGAGATCGGTGCAGGTGTCATGCTTGAGGATGACAGTGCCGAGGGCATAAAAAAAGCTGTTCAGACTGTCCTGAATGACAAGAATTATGCAAGATCCGCTGCCGAATGCAGCAGGGATTTCCGTTCATGTTCGGGAACCGTAGGTGCAGCAGAGTTTATCGAGAATGCCCCAAACAAATCAAACGGCTATGACTTTCTTAAAGAAGTCAATAAGGCAAGCGGTAAATTCAATATAATATACTGGATAATTGCCGCTGTCTGCATAGTGCTTTTCGGTATTTTCGTAAGCTGGAGATTCACATGGATAATAGGCGTTGTGGCAGGTATATTTTCCTATCCCGTGGGACAGGCTGTGCAGAAGAAGCTGTACAGGTCAATGGCTGAAAAAAGAAAAAAAAACATAAAGCCGACCTGATCATCGGAAATATCTCTCTGACAATAAAAAACATTTTTTTGATAATATTGACAAAAAAATTCAGTGATGATAATATATTGATGTATAATATTTTTGTGAGAGGGAGTTTGATATATGGGCAGAAAAATAATCATCACTGTTTTGAGTACCTTCAGAAAGAAAAAAGACGGAACACCAGATGATCCTATCACTTATAAGGGTGGCGGAATTAATGTTGAAGCGAATTGGACGAATGAAGCAGGACTTCGGTATCTGCTCAAAAAGGATGAATATACAGATATTATCTACCTTTGTTCAGAGGCAACTTCTTCTTCGGAATATAAAGACCGTATAGAAAAAATTGTGGAACCGTATGGTATAAAAATGACAGATGTTCCGTATTCCATAAATGACGATGTAAAGGATATAAGCAGAAAGCTCACGGAAAAATTTGAATTTCATTCGAGTGATACGGTTTATATTGATACAACAGGAGGCTTTCGCACTATTACATATTACCTTGTGTATCTGTTTCGTTATTTGGAATATATCGGTGTAAGAGTCGAATCTGCAATATATTCTCAAATCGAAATGGGGAAGAATGAAGGTATATTCAAAAATGTAAAGGACAATTTCCGTATGTTCGATCTCATCAACGGAGCCCATGAATTTACTTCAACAGGAAATCCCCGTACACTCAAGGAATACTTTCGTTCATCAGGCAATAAAACTATAAAGAATCTTCTGAAAGCCATGCAGAAGTTTTATGATCAGATAAGTCTTTGCCGAATAGGAGAGGAGCTTGACAAATCCCTCACAGATATGGAAAGATGCCTGCGAAAAATAGAAGAAAATTCTGATCCGAGTGATGACGAAGCAAGGCTGAAGGAGATCATACCTGTAATAAGAGAGAAGTTTTTTTCGGATAATAAAAGCAGATATCTCGGCTTGATGAAGTGGTGTATTAATAACGGATTGCTCCAACAGGCTTTGACACTCTATGTCGAAAAAATGCCTAAAGCGTATTTTAAGGAGCTTGATTTTTTATGTGATGATGATGTTATTGACTTTTCGGAAGATGGCATCGGTCATCCCGAAAACAAGGGGCATGATATGTATCATGATTATTTTTTGAAGATAATCGACAGGATATCCGTGCCGAATGTAAGGCTGGATATGGAGCATATCAGTTATAAGGATATCAAAAAGCTCTGTTTTGATTACATATATATGAAAATTGTCCGTAATTATGTGAACCATGCAAGTGAGAAAAATTACAAAAGCTATAATGAAAGAAACAGGGAGCAAATGCTTGTAACAGAAAATCCGAGTTTATATAAATTTCCGAATGGAAACAACTTTGCAGCGGAAGACATAAAGACATTTATGAGGCAGTCAGTTCAGTATATTGAGGAAATAAATGTAAAAAAATAAATCAAGCAGCTGTATCGAAAATGATTTCGGAATACAGCTGCTTTTTTGATTTATTTATAGAATGATAATCCTGCCCAGATGAAAACAGAAAACAGTGTGTATGTTATTATCATGGGATAGAGCAAATATCTTATATGTCGGAGAATTTTGTTCTGACGGCTGTCATTGAGAAACAGACCGACATACAGGGAATTGACTATGATTATGTCAAATACATAACGGATATTTTCTGCATAGATATTCGGATAATTGATACAGAATATGTAGTATGATACCATTATTGAAAGCCAGAATACCGACATGAAGATATGCTTCATATTCTTGGAGAACAGGCAGTATATCATATATGCGAATCCGACAACTGCAAGTATGAGCATGATATAGAACTGTATGTACAGGATAGTTGAAAGAAATCCTTTGTCTCTCATCATCTGCATATCCACATTTGATTTTATAAGTGCAATAACGGGATTATAATCCTCGAACCATACAGGCTTATCGAACAGAGAGCCTCCGCAATTGACGGTGATGGGATATGCAAAATTCTGCCAGCCGAAATCGAAAATTCTCTGCCATACAGGAATGCTTTCCATATATTCGCTGTACATGCCTTCAGGCACATATCCGAGAGGTACACCGAACAATATAAGGTTTTTCACGGGAAACCACATTCCCAACGGTACACTTACCCCTAAAAATGCGGCAAACTGTTTGAGATATGTTTTCATGTTCTTCAGCTCCCTGAAGAATACATATATGAATAATACAGCGATCGGAGGAGCGACAACTACAGCGGATAATTTTGACATCATGCCAAGACCTATGCAGAGGGCGGTATTGATGATATTCTTCGTGGTTCTGTTGTCATACCATTCCAAAGCACAGAAGACTGCACCTGTCTCAAAGGCTATTGACAGCATATCGTTATTTATCATACCTGAAATGATTATTATTCCTGTGCCGAAGCATGTCAATGCAAGTGCTGCCGCAAGTGCATAGCCCTTCAGGCGAAATTTGCGGAATATCTTATCGGCAGTGATGACTGTACATACAGTGGCATAAAGTGTTACAATCTGTACCGATTCAAGAGCATTTTCATACGGGACACCGAAAAGTGTCGTTATTCTTACAACAACGGCTGCAATGTAATAGAACAGGGGCGGCTGGTACATCTGAAACAGTCCACGGGGATCGGCATACGGCAGCATCATTGCATGGTCATACAGATATTCTATATAAGCAAAATGTCCCGAGCCGTTGTGTATATATCCGACATCCATCTGACGCAGGGTGCAGTAGGTAAAGAGTATGTATGAGATATAAAGAAGAAATGCGAATGACATGATGAGCAGTCTCAAATTATCAGGCTCAAACAAAGCTTTCTTATACTTGAGGTACATCAGCAGTATGCAGGCGATACCCGTCAGAAGCAGCATACTTCCCTTGAAAGGTGACAGTGAGAAAAATACAGCAACTGCCACAGAGAATATTGATGCTGATGCGAACTTTACATATGCAGCTTTTTTTTGTGCAATGAATTTTCTGAACAGTTGAATGATTGTCAAAAATGCAAGTACAGCCACAGCCGTTCCGGACAACAGCTTCTGATCACCGTATGTAAAAGCCCATACACCGATACAGACCAGCAAGGAAAATATATAGGGGTGCTGTTCTATGATATATTTTTTTTCGTACAAATTTTTCAGTTCCATATGTCCCACCATCAAAATATAATAATCAAATCAATTATGCCACAATTATAGCTGCAATGCAAGAAAAATTTATCATTGTAGGGGAAACCTTTTTTTGCAAAAAAAGGTTTCCGCCATACCCCTTTCCAAAAAAAACGGACTTTTTAACAAATATTAAAATTGATTTTCTTGTATCATTCCATCATATTTTTAAAGTGCTTTTCGCAGGCTTTTTCGAGTGCTTTGACGATTATTTTAAGAGTCTTTATACGGGCATATTTCTTGTCGTTGGATTCTATGATATACCAAGGAGCATTTTTGGTGCTTGTTTTTTGAAGCAGCTCATCAACTGCTATCTCATATTCATCCCATTTATCACGGTTACGCCAATCCTCATCAGTTATTTTCCACTGTTTTTCGGGAGTGTTCTCACGGTCGGTGAATCTTGCGAGCTGAACATCCTGATCTATGTGTATCCAGAATTTCAGTACAACAGCACCCCAGTCGGTGAGCATACGTTCAAATTCATTTATCTCATTGTAGGCTCTGTGCCATTCGTTTGCGGTGCAGAAGCCTTCAAGACGTTCCACCATAACTCTGCCGTACCATGTTCTGTCGAATATACATATATGACCTGTTTTTGGAAGGCGTGTCCAGAAACGCCACAGATAATGCCTGTTAAGTTCGTGAGGAAGTGGAGAGGCTATCGGATGTACATCAAAGCCTCTTGGATCAAGGGCGTATGTAAGTCGTCTGATATTGCCGCCTTTTCCTGCTGCATCCCAGCCTTCATAGCAAAGTATAACGGGGATCTTCTTTCGGTATATGATATTATGAAGTTCACCGAGACGTGTCTGCAGCTTTTTGAGTTCTTTTTTGTATTCTTCATCATCAATCGAGGGTGAGAGGTCTACCTCCGAGAGCTTCGGCATTTCCTTGAGGGGAAATTCCTCCTGAAATGTAACGCCTTCAAATCTGCCGTCATTGACAGCATGGTCTATCCTTTGGACAAGCAGCTTCAGGGCATCTCTTACAGCAGTTTTATGATGACTGCCGTCCAATATCTGCCAGCCGATAGTGCTGCCTGTTTTTTCCATAAAATCGTCATAGGCTTCAAGAAAACGCTTATATTCCTTGTGCTGCATAAGATCCTCACGGCTTACTCTCCATTCGGTTTTTGCATCCTCCGAGAGCCTGTAGAGACGTTCATACTGTTTTCTTTTTTCGATATGCAGGAACAGCTTCAATATTATGTATCCACTGTCACGGAGCTGACGTTCAAATTCATTTACCTGACGTACACGGCTGCGGTATTCTTCTTTGGTTATCTCGTGGCGTAAATATTTGCGGACTACATTTTCCATCCAGCCTGAATCGAGAAATGTTACTTTTCCGTTGACGGGTATCGCTTTCATGTACTGATACAGGAACGGGAACCTTTCATCAGCCTCGGGCAGTACTACAGGTGATACGACATTATAGAATCTCGGATCAAGCTCACTTATAAGCTCCTTGATAAGAGTACCCTTTCCTGCAGCAGCCCAGCCCTCGATAAGCACTATAACAGGCATTTTTTCCTTCATCAGAAGCTGCTGCTGTGCAAGCAGTTGAGATTCAAGCTGCTTTGTCTCTGCATTGAGCGAATTACTGTCCTCACGTTTTTTTGTTTCAAAATCCTTGAGCATTTTTTTATCCTCCCTGAATTTGTTTTTTTTTATTATAATATTATTATTATAATTTGGCAACAAGTTTTAAGATTTTTGTGCAGTATTTTACAGGTCGGAATATGTCGGAGGCAGTCAGCCTATTTTTGCGGCAGAAACGGCAGGAATACTGTTTTTATCGGGATTTTTTATGATAAAAATTATATTTTAAAATGAAAAAACTGTTGACAAACGGGCATTATATGTGTTAAAATTAATGCTTGCAGGGTGTTTGCCTGCAATGAGAGAGCTTGTTGTGAATGTTGGATATATTTGATCGTTCATGTCCGGTCTTTACGGCAAACTTGAATAAACAAGTGTTTTTCGGGTATAATATCCCGTTGAACATATATATTTTTTGAGCAAGGAGGTGCGATGAATTGCCAACGTTTAACCAGTTAGTTCGCAAGGGCAGAGAGGTTTCGGAGAAAAAAGCAAAGGCTCCTGCACTTCTCAAGGGTTGGAACTCGAAAAAACGCAGAGCTATCGACCAGAGTTCTCCTCAAAAGAGAGGCGTTTGTACTGCTGTTAAGACTGCTACCCCTAAAAAGCCTAACTCGGCTATCAGAAAGATTGCCAGAGTAAGACTTTCAAACGGTA
>CACXGJ010000192.1 GCA_902767125.1 uncultured Ruminococcus sp.
ATTTTTTATGTCAAGCAATAATAAGTCAGCCTTACGGCTGACGGGCAATTCATCCCCCACCTACGCTTCGCTTAAAGGTGGGGGACTTCTTGCCCATTTGGGTTAAAAATGCTTACAGACATAATTTTATCGTAAATTGAAGATAATTACAAGTATGAAATGGAATGTTTTTGTAAATATTTTATTTTTTATATGCAATAATTTAGTAATATTAACCTATTTAAAAAAATATTATTGTTAAGTGAAAAAAATCTTATAAATTACTGTTGAAACAAGAAGAAAAATGTGCTATTATAGTTATATAAGTTTTGGATTTTTTTGATCTAAATCCTCGCCTGTAAGCGTTAGCGTGGGCAGGGGAGGATGTCATATCGTATTTTTAGGGGGATTTTATTATGGATACGAAAGAGATTTTTAAAAATTGGCTTGCCAATGCAAAGGATGATCCTGATCTTGTCAAGGAGTTGGAGGCTATCAAGGATAACGATGCCGAGATATTCGAGAGATTCTATCAGGAGCTGAAGTTTGGAACGGCAGGCTTGAGAGGTATAATCGCCGCAGGCACAAACAGGATGAATGTATATACCGTAAGACGTGCAACTCAAGGTCTTGCCAATTTTCTGAATAAAAATTATGATAGTCCGTCAGTTGCGATCTCACATGATTCGAGAATAAAGGCTGATGTGTTTGCAAAGGAAGCTGCAAGAGTTCTGGCAGCAAACGGAATAAAGGCTTACATTTCAAGAGAGCTTCAGCCAACACCGGTTGTTTCCTATGCAGTCAGGGAGCTTGGAGCAAGTGCGGGAATAATGGTAACTGCAAGTCATAATGCAGCTGAATATAACGGATATAAGTGCTATGGCAATGACGGATGTCAGATGACTGATGTGTCAGCCAATGCAGTTTATGATGAGATACTCAAGGTCGATTATTTCAATGGTGATATAAAGCTTGTCGGCTTTGAAGAAGGTCTGAACAGCGGCATGATAGAGTGGATAAGCGATGATCTGTATGAGACATATCTGGAAAATGTCAGAAAACAGTCTGTTAACCCCGATGTATGCGAGGGTTCAGGCTTGAAGGTTGTCTATACTCCTCTCAATGGTGCAGGCAATAAGCTGGTAAGAGAGATACTTTCGAGAATAGGCATAAAAGATGTTGTGGTTGTTCCCGAACAGGAAATGCCCGATGGTAATTTCCCAACGTGTCCCTATCCTAATCCCGAAAAGAAAGAAGCTTTGGAAGTAGGATTGAGGCTCTGTGAAAAGGAACAGGCTGATCTTCTTTTGGCAACAGATCCTGACAGTGACCGTGTGGGAATAGCGGTAAAAACATCAAACGGCTATCGTCTTATGACAGGCAATGAAACAGGAATAATGCTTATGAATTATCTTCTTTCCGTGAGAAAAGAAAAGGGAACACTTCCTGAAAAGCCTGTTGCAGTAAAAACGATAGTTACAAGTAAGCTGATAGAGAAAATATGTGAGAAATACGGATGTGAGCTGAAGAATGTCCTGACAGGATTCAAGTATATAGGTGAGCAGATTCTCCTTCTCGAGCAGAAAAATGAAGAAAACAGATATGTGTTCGGATTCGAGGAGAGCTACGGTTATCTTGCAGGTACTTATGTAAGGGATAAGGATGCGGTTGTTGCATCAATGCTCATATGTGAAATGGCAGCATATTATCGTCAGCAGAAAAAGAGCCTTGATGATGTGATGACAGAGATATATGAGGAGTTCGGTTACTATATCAACAGGACGGACAGCTATGAATTTAAGGGTTCGGCAGGTATGCAGAAGATGTCTGATATAATGAAGACTTTGCGGGATGTCCCGCCGTCTGATATAGCGGGCTTTAAAGTTACGGAAATATCGGATTACCTTGAGTCGTATTCAAAGAATATTGTAACGGGTGAGCAGACAGAGATACATTTGCCCAAGTCAAATGTACTTTCATATTCTTTGGACAATGGCGGAGCGGTTATAGTCAGACCATCGGGAACAGAGCCGAAGATCAAAGTATATGTAACAGCAGTAGGTAAAACCAATGATGAAGCTGTTAAGACAGCGGCAGATACAGCTGATGTGATGAAAGCGTTTATGAATTAAATGATATAAAAAACCCTTTGTCTTTATTAGGACGAAGGGTTTTGTGTTTTGAACAAAAAATTTGCAGTACGTATTGACTTTTTTTGAAAAAAAGTATATAATTATATTAAATTTATAGAGCTTGTTTAAGGAGGTATGTTCTTATGAAAAAACTTTGGGTTACGTTGGTGTCAGTTTTGGGAGGCTTGTTGTTGATTATGACAGCTGTTGCAACAGTCGCAACGGTACTGATGGTCAAGGAAAAGAGAAGAAAAGATGACCAGGAAATGGAGCAATATCTTGACGGTTCTATTCAGTAAAGGATATAATGCAGTATGTCAGTAGAGCATACTGCTTTTTTGTTTGTGATATGAGTAGAAAAAGAAAGCACACATCAGTTGCCTGATACAGACATCGGATGTGTGCGTTTTTGGTTTGAATCAGTATTTGATGGGATTGGAGGAGAGATATTTCTTTACCATGAGAGCTACTTTAAATACGATAGCGTCCTCAAATTCACGCAAATCAAGACCTGTCAGCTTTTTGATCTTTTCAAGACGGTAAACAAGAGTATTTCTGTGAACAAAAAGTTTTCTTGAAGTTTCGGAGACATTGAGATTGTTCTCAAAGAAACGCTGGATGGTAAAGAGAGTTTCCTGATCGAGAGATTCAATAGCGCCTCTCTTGAAGACCTCCTTGAGGAACATATCACAAAGAGTGGTCGGAAGCTGATATACAAGTCTTGCGATACCGAGATTATCATAGCTTACGATAGTTCTTTCAGTATCGAATACCTTTCCGACTTCGAGGGCAACTTGAGCTTCCTTAAAGGAGCGTGCAAGATCCTTGATGCCGACAACAGGAGTACCGATGCCGATAACACAGTGGGTATAGAACTCGCCCGAAAGGGTGTCGACGATAGAGCTTGCAAGCTTTTCGAGGTCTTTTGAGTCAATGTCGTTTCTGATCTCTTTAACAAGAGCGATGTCAGTTTCATTGATGTTTATAACGAAGTCCTTGTTTTTATCGGGGAACAGATTCTGTATAACATCATAGGCGGAGATGTCCGTTTTGGAGGATATCTTTATGAGCATACAAACTCTGGTAACATCGGCATTAAAGCGAAGCTCCCTTGATTTGAGGTAGATGTCACCTGGAAGGATATTGTCAAGAATGACATTTTTGATAAAATTGCCTCTGTCATATTTTTCATCATAATATTGTTTTATGCTGCCCAAGGATATAGCAAGAATAGCGGCATATTTTTGAGCTGCAAAGTCATTTCCCGCAACAAAGACAGCATATTCACCACGGGGTTTGTTGCCGAAGGATTTGTATGTATAGCCGTTAAGTACAAAAGGTGCAGAGGAGGTGAGCATATCAGAGGTGATATGTTCATTGACCTCACCTATTTTTCCAAGCTCACTGCAGGCGATAACAACAGAGGTCTCGTCTATAACACCGATAGTTCTGTCGATAGTGTCACGCATCTGATGGATAACACCTTGAAAAAGTCTGTTAGACATATGATTTCCCTCACTTTGATATTAAAAATTTATAATGTTTTGAAAATTACGATTGACATATTCATCAATACTGCTATATACATTTTACACAAAAATAAAAAAAATTGCAACCTTTTTAGCAAAAAAATATTTAATTTTTATCGAAAAAAAGTTTAAAAATTATGGAATGTTACAAAACACGACAAAAAACAGGATATAAGTGGCAAAAAATACTCTCAAAAATGAACAATTCACAAAAATATCAGTTGCAAAAATTTCTTTATCATAATATAATCAGGATTACGGATATTTGTTCTTTGTATTTCACGATATATGATATCATATTTTCGGGGACAATTTTTGTACTGTACGGAGAGATAAAACAGTTTTAACATGGTTGCAATTTCAAAATTTCAGTGATATAATAAAAAATCAGTATGATAGAAAGGACGGAGGTATTTCAGATATGTTTAAAGGGGAATTGCTATCACCTGCAGGTGATAAGGAGTGCTTTGAGAGTGCGTTGAAGTTTGGTGCGGATGCAGTATATTTGGCAGGAAAAGAATTTGGGATGAGAACGGCTTCAGCGAATTTTGATTTGGATACGCTGAAAAAGTCTGTTGAACAGGCACATGAAAAGAATGTGAAGGTGTATGTAACGTGCAATACACTTCCGAGAAATAATGAGATAGACAGACTGCCCGAATTTTTGGAGCAGGTTCAAGATTGCGGAGTAGATGCGTTTATAATAGCGGATTTGGGAGTGCTGTCACTTGCAGAGAAATATGCACCAAGGGTTGAAAGACATATATCTACACAGGCAGGGATAGTGAATTATCAGACAGCAAGAGTGCTGTATGAAATGGGAGCAAAGAGAGTTGTGCTTGCAAGGGAATTGACATTGGAAGATATTGCAGGGATAAGATCGAAGACTGCTCCCGAATTGGAGTTGGAGGTATTTGTGCATGGTTCAATGTGCGTGTCATTTTCGGGAAGATGTTTGATATCAAGCTACATGACAGGCAGGGATGCTAACAGAGGAGATTGTGCCCAGCCATGCAGATGGAAATATCACTTGTATGAGGAACACCGTGAGGGACAATATTTTCCCGTAGTTGAGGAAAATGACGGTACATATTTGTATAATTCAAGGGACTTGTGCATGATAGAGCATATAGATGATATATTAAAGGCTGGTGTAAAGAGCCTGAAAATCGAGGGCAGGGCGAAGTCAGCATATTATGTAGCAGTTACAACAAATGCTTATCGTCATGCACTTGATGATTACTATGCACAGGGAGATAACTGGAAATTAGCTGAATGGATAAAAGAGGAATTGGAGAAAGTAAGCCATAGAGAGTATAACACAGGATTTTTCTATGGAGGAGAGCCTGGACAGGTAACATCAAACGGTGGATATATCCGTCGTTATGATGTAGTGGCAGTGTGTGACGATTACAAAGACGGAGTGGCATATCTGACGCAGAGAAACAGATTTTTCACGGGAGATGCACTTGATGTACTTCCACCGAGCGGAGTGCCGTTCAATGTGAAAGTGGAAAAGATGTTCAACGATAAAGGCGAGTCGATAGAAGTAGCCCCTCATGCCATGCAGAAATTGACAATGCCGACAGGAATTGAAATACCGAAAGGTTCACTTTTAAGAAAAAAGCGATCAATGGAGTGATATAATGGATAGATTCAAGCTTGTATCGAACTATAAACCGACAGGTGATCAGCCGCAGGCTATCAGAACGCTTTTGAACAGTATCAATGCAGGAAATAAAGAACAAACACTTTTGGGTGTGACGGGTTCGGGAAAAACTTTTACAATGGCGAATATCATTGCGGAACTCAACAGACCGACACTTGTATTGGCACACAACAAGACATTAGCGGCACAGCTTTGTGCGGAGTTCAAGGAATTTTTCCCGGAAAATGCCGTTGAGTATTTTGTATCATACTATGACTATTATCAGCCCGAAGCATATATTCCCACGACTGACACTTATATAGAAAAAGACAGTGCCATAAATGACGAAATAGACAAGTTGAGACATTCCGCTACATCTGCACTGTCGGAAAGACGAGATGTTATTATAGTATCGAGTGTATCGTGTATATATTCGCTTGGAAATCCGATAGATTATCGTACAATGGTTATCTCATTGAGACCAGGTATGGAGAGATCACGAGATGAATTGTTATCAAAGCTTGTTGAATTGCAGTATGAGAGGAATGACATTGACTTCAAGAGAAATACATTCAGAGTACGTGGAGATGTAGTTGAGATATTTCCTGTATCGTCGAGCGATAAAGTGATAAGAGTGGAATTTTTCGGAGACGAGATAGATAGGATAACGGAGGTCAATCCGGTCACGGGAGAGATTAAAGGAGTTCTGAAACACACTGCAATATATCCTGCCTCTCATTATATAATTCCTCGTGAGAAATTGGATATAGCCATAGATAATGTTGAAAAGGAGCTTACCGAAAGAGTGAGGTATTTTGAGGACAGAGGAAAGCTTCTTGAAGCTGAAAGGATACAGCAAAGGGTAAATTATGATATAGAAATGCTGAAAGAGATAGGGTTTTGCAGAGGTATAGAGAATTATTCAAGAGTGCTTTTGGGTAGAGAACCCGGTTCTGCACCGTATACATTGTTGGACTATTTCCCGAAGGATTATCTTTTGTTTGTAGACGAATCTCATGTAACATTGCCGCAAGTTCGTGGAATGTACGGGGGTGACAGGGGCAGGAAGGATAATCTTGTCAATTTCGGGTTCAGATTACCGTCAGCGTATGATAACAGACCGCTGAATTTTGATGAATTTTATGAAAGAATAAATCAGACAGTGTTTGTGAGTGCAACTCCCGGAGATTTTGAAAAAGAGAAAAGTAAGATAATTGCTGAACAGGTTATACGTCCGACAGGTTTGTTGGATCCCGAAATCAGTGTAAGACCGATTGACGGACAAATAGATGATTTAATATCGGAAATAAATATCCGTTCAGAGAAAAAACAGCGAGTTCTTGTCACGACGTTGACAAAGAAAATGGCAGAGGACTTGACGGAGTATCTTGTAACAGTGGGAATAAAAGTGCGGTATATGCACCATGATATAGATACCGTTGAGAGAATGGAGATTATCAGAGATTTGCGATTGGGTGAATTTGATGTTCTTGTAGGGATAAATCTTTTGCGAGAGGGATTGGATATACCCGAAGTATCGCTTGTGGCAATACTTGACGCAGATAAAGAGGGCTTTTTGCGTAGTGAGCGTTCTCTTATACAGACGATAGGCAGAGCGGCACGAAATGCAGAGGGAAAAGTGATAATGTATGCGGATGTAGTGACTGATTCAATGGAAAGGGCTATCGAGGAAACCGAGAGAAGACGTGACATACAGAAGAAATACAATGAAGCACATGGAATCATTCCCAAAACTATACACAAAAAGGTCAGCGATATAATAGAAATATCGACACACAATGATGACAGTAAAAGATCGAAGCAGAAATTGACAAAGGCAGAGCGTGAAAAACTGATAGAGCAGTTGACAAAGGAAATGAAAGCGGCAGTAAAGCTGTTGGAGTTTGAACATGCAGCATATTTGAGAGATAAGATCAAGGAATTGAGGGGATAGTATGGAGATACTCGGACTTGACATGATAAAGAAAGAGCCTGATACGATAAATATAACAGGGCTTGACAAAATCAGGCAAGTGTTTCATAATGATTTACCGAGGATGTCACCCTTTGCAACGGAGCTTATAAGGCTTGTAAACCGTGCAAGGGAGCTTGATACGGAATATAGGCAGTTCGGAGCGGAACAGCACAGATATGAATTTAATCCTGTAATACCGCTTTCAAAAGTGAGGGATTTTGAAAAGCGTCATCAAATCAGGCTGCCGCAGGGATATGTAGATTTTCTTACACAAGTAGGAAATGGCGGAGCAGGTCCCGACTATGGCATATATTCACTTGAACAGGCAGAGTTTGAAGGATATTATGACCATAAAAATTCGTTTTGTCACTATACTGAAACTAAAAACCAGTCAGATTATTATAATTTGCCATATTCAATAGAAAATAAAATGCCTATGGTAAATTCACAGTTAAGTGATGAAAGATGGAATAAATGGTATACAGAGCTTAATCGCTTGGAAGAAAATGAATATAATGAAAAGTATAAACAGGCATATAACGGACTTTTACAAATCATAAATTCAGGCTGTTGTACAGGATATATGCTTGTTTGTCATGGTGATATAAGCGGTGAAGTAGTATTTTTCAGGCATGAATTGGAATGTCCGGAGCTTGTCGGACAAAGTTTTGAAGAATTTGTCTTGTCACATTTTAAAGGTGTGATAAGTAAGTTTGAAAAGAATAATTGAAAAGAGGAAGAATTTTGACGAAGAAAACAGTACAGCAGACTTATGGAAATGAAAGTATAACATCACTGAAAGGTGCAGACAGAGTCAGAAAAAGACCTGCCGTTATATTCGGTTCGGATGGTATAGAGGGGTGTCAGCACTCTGTATTTGAGATACTTTCAAATTCCATAGACGAGGCAAGAGAAGGCTACGGCAAGGAGATAATCATCACAAAATATGCGGATAATTCTGTTGAGATAGAGGATTTCGGACGAGGAATACCTGTTGACTACAACAAGAATGAAGAAAGATATAATTGGGAATTGGTATTCTGTGAGCTGTATGCAGGCGGTAAATATAACAATGCACAGGCAGAAAGCTATGAATTTTCACTTGGCTTGAATGGTCTTGGACTTTGCTCAACGCAGTATTCGTCTGAATATATGGATGTTGATATAAGGCGTGACGGAACGAGATTTTCTTTGCACTTTGAAAAGGGCGAGAATATAGGAGGTCTTCACCGTGAGGCGTACAATGGCAGAAAAACAGGTACAAAAATTCATTGGAAGCCTGATTTAGAGGTATTCACGGATATAGACATATCTGATGAATATTATATCGACACGATAAAAAGACAGGCGGTTGTCAATGCAGGGATAAATTTCATTTTCCGTACAGAAAAAGACGGTAAATTTGAAGTGCAGGAATTTAAGTATGAAAATGGCATAGTTGACCATGTAAAAGAGCTTGTCGGGGAGAATGCCATTTCACAGATACAGTCATGGCAGACTGAAAGAATGGTAAGTGACCGTGACGATAAGCCTGAATATAAGACAAAGATAAATATAGCACTTGCATTTTCCAATAAAGTGAGTACATCGGAATATTACCACAATTCAAGTTGGCTTGAATATGGAGGCGCTCCCGAAAAGGCTGTGAAAAATGCGTTTGTGTATTCGATAGACAGCTATCTCAAGCAGAATGGAAAATACAATAAAAATGAGAGTAAAATTAATTTTGAAGATGTAAAAGACTGCCTTGTAATAGTAATATCATCATTTTCAAGTGTGACATCTTACGAGAATCAGACGAAGAAAGCCATTACAAATAAGGGCATACAGGAAGCTATGACGGAATATCTG
>CACXGJ010000193.1 GCA_902767125.1 uncultured Ruminococcus sp.
ACTCCTTTTCATATATACGATGAAAAAGGTATCCGTGAAAACGCACGAAGGCTCAAACAGGCTTTCTCATGGAACAAGGGCTTCAGGGAATTTTTCGCTGTAAAGGCTACCCCTAATCCGACTATCCTCAAAATCCTCAAAGAAGAAGGCTGCGGCACCGACTGTTCATCCTATTCCGAACTGCTCATGAGCAAAAAATGCGGATTCAGGAATCCCGAAATAATGTTCTCATCAAATGACACTCCCTTTGAGGAATTTAAGTATGCTAATGAGATAGGTGCTATAATCAATCTTGATGACATAACTCATATTGATATGCTCAAGGAAGCCTGCGGTATCCCCGAAACCATAAGCTGTCGTTTCAATCCCGGCGGAAAATTCTCTATTTCAACGACTATCATGGATAATCCCGGTGATGCCAAATACGGCATGACACGACAGCAGATAAAAGAGGCTTTCATTCGCCTTAAGCAACTCGGTGCAAAGAATTTCGGCATACATTCATTCCTTGCAAGCAACACCGTTTCAAACGAATATTATCCGACTCTTGCAAAGATACTTTTTGAGCTTGCCGTTGAACTCAAAAATGAAACAGGCGTTGATATCAGATTCATAAACCTTTCAGGCGGTGTCGGAGTTCCCTATACTCCCGATAAAGAACCGAATGATATTCTTGTTATCGGCGAGGGTGTCAGAAAGGTATTTGAAGAAGTCCTTGTACCTGCGGGAATGGGAGATGTCAGCATATATACAGAGCTGGGCAGATTCATGCTTGCACCCTACGGACATCTTGTAACCAAAGCTATACACGAAAAGCATATCTATAAAGAATATATCGGAGTAGATGCCTGTGCGGTGAATCTTATGCGTCCTGCAATGTACGGGGCATATCATCATATAACCGTACTCGGAAAGGAAGATGCTCCCTGTGACCATGTTTATGACATAACAGGCTCACTCTGTGAAAACAACGATAAATTTGCCATTGACAGAAAGCTCCCCGAAATAGCTGTGGGTGATATCCTCGTAATACACGATACAGGGGCACACGGCTTTGCAATGGGCTACAACTACAACGGCAAACTCAAATCCGCCGAACTGCTTTTGAGAGAGGATGGCTCTGTCGTTGAGATTCGCCGTCCCGAAACCGTTGATGACTATTTCGCCACCCTTGACGGATACTGGGATATTCTTTGATTACATAATAAAATAAAGTGAAATTTCAAGTGAGGAGTAAAAAAATTACTTCTCACTTTTTATATTATTGTGCAAATAGATAACATTTATTATTGTAAATTTTATACAGTTTCCACACAAAATAATTGCAGATTACGGTTGAAAAAAATAAACCTGTAATATATAATTATAGTATGCTTTGGCTGGAAGTATTTTTTTGTTATTATAATGAACGGAGGTTCTATCCATGAGTTTATTAAAAAAATGTATAGCTGAATGTATAGGTACATTCGTACTTGTATTTTTCGGCTGCGGAACGGCTGTTGCCGTTCAATGCTCGGTAGCTAATCCTGCGGGATATATGCTTACTGCACTTGCATTCGGTCTTGTCATTGTTGCAATGGCTTATTCAATAGGCAATATTTCAGGCTGTCATATCAATCCCGCTGTATCTCTTGCAATGCTCATAAGCAAAAAGATGACAGGCAAGGAATTTGGTGCCTATGTAGCCTCACAGTTTATCGGTGCTATCATCGGCGGTGCATTCCTGGCAATGTTCTTCGATACAAATACAGGTCTCGGTACAAACGGTGTTTATGCAGACAATATCTGGGCAACCCTCTGCATTGAGATCATCCTTACATTTGTATTTATAATCGCTATCCTCGGTGTGACTTCAAAAATATCCAACAGCTCTGTTGCAGGAATAGTTATCGGTCTTACTCTTACACTCGTACACATTTTCGGCATTTATTTTACAGGCACATCCGTTAATCCTGCAAGAAGCTTTGGTCCTGCAATATTTGCAGGCGGTGACGCTTTCGTAAATGTATGGATATTCATAATAGCTCCGCTTGTCGGTGCAGCATTGGCAGCCTTTGCATATAACTATCTTGCTGACGGTCTGCCTGAAGAAGCTGCTGCCGAAACAGATCCCGCTCCGTCAGCTCCCGTAAAGAACGGTCCCACAAGAAGCAATAAAAGCAAAAAAAGAAGAAGATGAACAAAACACAAAAAATCCTTTCAGCCTAAAAAATAATAAAAAGCAAACGGCAGTTTTTTGATATCTGACGTTTGCTTTTTTCGTGAAAAAATGAGGATAATTGAAATGAAAAAAATTATTGTTTTTTCTTTGATAATATTATTTATATATCCTGTCACTGCGTTTGCGGAAGATAATGACATATCCCTCCAGATATATCTAAAGGATGACATCAAAGCAGGAAAAACATTCAACCTGTATCTTTCCGCTGAAAGCACCAAAAATATCACCTGCAAGAGAATAAGCATATCATACAATGAAACCTCACTCGAGCTGAAAAATATATCTCTCGAAAACAAGGATGATAATGACATCTTCTATTACAATGAAAATCTCGGACAGGCTGACATCATCTGCATAGATGATGAAAACAAGGACATCATACTTCGCTTCAGTCCAAAGGATGACAGTACAGACTATATATTTCAGACCTTTATATATGAGGCTTGTGACAGCGACGGACATTATATAAATACTGATAATATATATAAATTTTCACTGAAAGTCGGTGATAATGATACAATCACAAAAATTCAAACTGCTTCTGAAAACGAAAAAGTCCTGCATCATTCTTCAACGACAGACCAAAGCAAGTCTGCTGTATCGGATGACAAGGCTCCCGAAAAAAGTGAAAGTGTATATCGCATAGTACACACCGAAAATGACAATAACGGTCAGAATAATTTCCTGCTGTTTGCAGGGGCTGTTATTGGCGTATCACTTTTATCCGTATTCATATATAAAAAAGGTTTTCAGAACGGAAAAAGCTCTGAAAAAAAATCCAAATAAAATCCTTGTTTTTTTGTATATATTGGATTATAATATAGTGTATTGTGTAATTTTTTGCTGAAAGGAAATTTTTATGGATTGGACTGAAATTATAGCAGAGGTAAATTCACAGGACATTGAGACCGCAGGAAATATCGCTAATATGACAGTACCTTACGGTATATATATCGAAGATTATTCCGACCTTGAAAATGAAGTTCTCGAAATTGCCCATATAGATATGATAGACGAAGCACTTCTCGGTCAGGACAGAACTAAAGGAAAGGTCCATATATACATAAGTCCCGAGGATAATCCCAATGAGGCAATATCTTTCCTGAAAGAACGATTCGATGCCGAAGGCATAGAATATAAAATATATTCCAATGACTGTGATGTAGAGGCATGTCTTGAAAACTGGAGAAAGTATTTCAAGCCGATAAAAATAGGTGAAAAACTTCTCATCCGTCCGATATGGCGTGACGATTACGAGAATGACGGAAGAATCATCCTTAACCTTGAACCGGGACTCGCTTTCGGAACAGGTACTCATGAAACTACAAGATTATGCCTTCAGGTACTTGAAAAATACATCAAAAAAGACTGTACCATGCTTGACGTAGGCTGTGGAAGCGGTATACTTTCCGTTGCGGGACTGCTGTTGGGTGCAAGGTCGGCTATCGGCATTGACATTGACGAATTAGCTGTCAAGGCATCTGTCGAGAATGCAAGACTCAATGATGTATCCGAAAAATACACGGGCATACATGGAAATTTAGCCGATAAAGTCGAGGGCTGTTTCGATGTCATAACTGCCAATATAGTTGCAGATGCCATCATAATGCTTTCATCAGACATTGAAAAGCATATGAATGAAAATACAGTCTATATAATGAGCGGCATAATAGATTCAAGAGTCGATGATGTTCTGAATGCCCTGCCCGATACACTCAAGGTTATAGAACAGTATGAGGAAAAAAATTGGCTCTGTCTTGTTGCAATGCTTAAAAAATGATATCGGAGGGAATACTTAATGAAAAACAAGGATACTTCCAATCTGATATTTTCCGCATTTCTCGTAACAGCTTTTATAATATGCTCATACTTTTTCTCGGTACTCATATAGGATTCGGCAATGTTTGGCGACACCGTAAAAATGATTCTTATGTCATGTGTGTATGCTGTTTTCGGGTTGATGCTGTTCTATGCAACAAGAGTCGGTGACGGAAAACAAGTCAAAAGATTTTCGCTTTCCACTCTTTTGATAATGGTTCTGCCTGCACTCTATGTAATAATTGCAGGTATCATACCCGATATTCCCTTTTCGGAACAGCTCCATTCTCATCCCGAAGCTGTAAATTTTGCGGCAGTTGCTCTCGGCTATGGTATTCCGTATACTTTTTTGAGCGGATATGAGCTTGCCGAAAAAACAGAAAATAACAATGAAACTACCGCTGAAGCTGATGAAACATCAGGCAGCGATGAAAATAATAATCCATCTGAACAAGGAGTTACAAAATAAGTGCCAAAAACATTGACATCCGTGATTGAATGTATACAAACATACTCATGGAAAGGAAGATAACGAAATTGTTAAAGAGTTTCAAAACGGAAATCAGCCCGACAGCAGAACAGAAGAATAAAATCAACAGAACTATAGGTACTTGCAGATTTGTTTACAACCTTTATCCGGCACATAACCAAGAGATTTATGAACATGAAAACAGATTTGTTTCGGGATATGATTTTTCAATATGGCTCAATAACGATTATATTCCCAACAATCCTGAATTTTCATGGATAAA
>CACXGJ010000194.1 GCA_902767125.1 uncultured Ruminococcus sp.
ACATTGACTTATCGTTGTCAAAAGCATACAGGTTGAAGCAGGAATTTTCTCAACATGGGTATATTTGTCCATGTTTTGAGTAGCAGTAAAGCAATTATGATAATAGACACCCATGTACATATAGGAAATATGATAGGCTTTCATCTGACCGAGGATGATGTCATATACTCAATGAAAAAATACGGTATCTCTCACAGCATAGTTTCAAGTCTTAATGCTGCCGAATTTGACCATCATCTTGATCCTATCCCGCAAAAATATCTCCATTCACAAACAGAATGTCTTGATGATGTTTTGAGCCTTGCAAAAAAATATCCCGATAAAATAAGTGCTGCCGTGTGGGTACGTCCATTCAGCGAAAGGGCTGATGATGCCCTGTACAAAGCCATTGATACAAACAGACAATATATAAAAGCTGTCAAATTTCATCCGTATCACTCTAATGTACCGTTTGATGACAAAAGATCAGAGAGCTTCATCGAGCTTGCGGAGCATTATGGTCTGCCCGTTGTAACTCACACGGGCGGCTCTGATTGTGCATCATGTGTCAGGGTTTACAGAATGGCAAAAAAATATCCCGATACAAAATTTGTCATGGTACACATGGGACTCGGTACCGATAATAATGAGGCTATCAAGCTGATATCACAGCTCCCGAACCTCTACGGTGACACAACATGGGTGCCTGTAAAAAGTACCCTCAAACTGATAAAAACCGCAGGCATTGATAAAGTATTTTTCGGCAGTGACAGCCCGATAGACGGTCCCGACACATATTTCTGCAACCGCAGCGGTGAACGTTCACTATATCAGCAATACTTCAATGAATTTAAAGACATGGTCTCACAAGAAGAATATGACAGGATAATGTATAAAAATGCAGCATCTGTTTTTCAAATAAACCTATAAAAAATCATCTCCGCATAATTTTCAAACTATGCGGAGATTTTTTACTGATTATTTTTTTACATTGAGTGTGAAATATTTCTTTTCAACTCTGCCGTTTGAGTCCTTTACCTTTACACATACATCATATACGGTTGCCTTCTTCGGAGTCAGCTCTGCTCGGAGACAGCTTCCGAAATCCCTGATAGTTGTCCAGTTTTCGTCCTGGGCTTTCTTGTAATAGAAAGCGTACTGATATTTTCCGCTTCCACCACTGACAACTGCCAAAACGCTGACCGTCTGACCGAGCTTTATGCTATCGGAAGCCATCCTTGAATTGTTTACAAGCTGCGGATAGACCTTGACGGATGAGACGATTTGTTCAATCTTGCCTGTCGAGTCCTTCACCTTTACGCATATATCATAGTCGGTAGCTTTAAGAGGCTTGAATGATGCTGATGTATCACTTGAAAAATCACTTATTTTTACCCAGCCTGTATCCTCATGTCTCTTATAGTAATAAGCATAGCTGTAGCTTCCGATACCGCCTGTTGCCTTTCCCTTGACGGTTATCTCATCACCTACATAAACTGTCGATTTTGAGACGCTCGACTTATTGGTCAACGGCTTATGCACTTCAAATTTAAAATACTTCTTTTCAACTCTGCCCTTTGCATCCTTGACCTTGACACACAAGTCATAGGTCGTTGCCGTAAGAGGCTGAACACTTGCCGTATCATCACTGCTGAAGCCTTTTATTGTTGTCCAGCTTGTTCCATACGTCCTCTTATAGTAATAAGCATATGTATAGGGAGCATTTCCGCTGTCTGCGGAGCCTTTCATTTCAATAGTATCACCGAATATTATATCACTTGCACTTATTGATGATGTATTATTGAAATAATTATGTGTATCTTCAAGGGCAGGTTCCGTTTTTGTTTCAGTTTCCCGGGGCTGTTCATTTTTTATCTGCTTTGCATAGTCAAGTGCTATCCAGCCATTCTTTGAGTTATAGGTCACATATCCCCATGTATATCCGCCAACCGTTTTTTTCTTGGTCACGTTTACGACCGACTTATTGGGAACAAAGCCTATTATCGCATTTGAAGTACCTGCATCAGAACGCAAATTCAATCCTGCTTCATCAGCTACCTGCCATGTCTCATTGACATTGGCAACCGATGTACTTGTTGTAGTGCTTGTATTTGTTGAACCTGTGGTCAGGTGCAGGTCGGGACTTACTATATACCAGACTGATTCGGCACTCTCTACACTTATGCTTGCCTGTGATACGGGTATTCTTTTTGTCGGAAGCTCATACCACGGATCTGAACAATAGAACTGTCCATCGGTGTAGTCAGTCAGCAATATAGCGTGAGGTCTGTCATAATCGTATATAACTACACCTTCGGGATGCTCCTTCAGCATATTTATAAAAAACTGCTTTGGATTGCTCTTTCCGCCAAGCTCGTCAACACGTCTGTTTATTACAGTGATGCTTTTTATTGAGCCGTTGTATTTATAATCGCATATCATCCCGCCATATTCACTCCAGAGAGTCGGACGGCAGTTCTTTTCGGTAATAAACATCCAGTTCGGATCGCCAAGCATCAATGCGGCTCTCCTTAACATCATTACATTTGAAGCAAGAGTACAGGTATATGCTGTCTGCTGGTCAACGAAAACGGAATCCGCATTTATTTGGGCAAATGTTGCGGCATTGGCTGTAAAAGAAATAAACGGTGTCATAATTGCTGCACTGCAAAGCATTGATGCAACAATCCTTTTTAAATGGTTCAATTCAAGGACCTCCAGTCAAAATTATTTGTATCTACATTTATATTATAAAACATTAGCAAAAAATTGCAATAGTTATCTTTTTTTTCGTTGCTTGTTACAATTTTGTTAATCAATTATTGTTAAATATTTACATTAATGTAACATTTATGTTTTATAATCTTTGTATAAAAATGACAAGAGGCACTAAATCTCACATTTAGTGCCTCTTGTAAATATTCGTACTGAAAATATTAAATTTTTTTCATATTTCTGTAACCATTATCTTATCGAAGTCTATATTCGCATGACGATAAACTATATCCTTTATGGTTATAGCCGTTGCTTCATTCAGATTTCCCTTTGCCACGATCACTGTACAGTTACTGTTATTTATCGACACGAGACATTCTGCAAATCCCTTTGTCTTTATCTCCGATTCAATATCACTCTCCGCCTTGATATTTGCCGCAAGCTTTTCCGCTATCTTCAGGGCATCCTTTTTAGCTGTTTCGGAGCTTGAGGCTGACTCTATTATATCTGTCAATGCCTCTGTTGCCTTATCCTGTGACTGACTTCTTTTGGCTCTTTCCGAGGAGAAATATTCCTGCTGTTCCTTTGTCAGTGAGCTTTTGCTTTCCGAAACAGTCTGCTTCACCTTGCTTGATTGAGCTTCCTTTTCATTTGCAGAGCTTTCTGTTTTTGAAGTTTCGGCTTTTTTGGATGACTCTGCATTTGAGACCTCCGTATTCACATAGGTAGTCTGACCAAGCTGCTTTGAGGTTGAAATGCTTGTTGAAGTGTCATTGACACTTACAGGCTCAACTCCCGAAAACTGCCAGTTCAGATATACTGCTGTTCCGAGTGCCGTCACCATTGCCGCTATCAACAATTGTCTTTTTCCGAATGTCATGTATAGCTCTCCCCCGTATCATGTATTCATTTTAGTTACGCATATATGTGCTTTCGTGACATCAAGTGCCGCTGACACCGCTTCCGATACCCTTTCGCATATCTCACTGTCATCCCCTCCCTCACATACTATCAGTACCCCTTTTATTTTCGGCATGAGCTGTCCTATTGTCAATGCCTTTTCCGAACCGTCATTCTGTCTTATCACTATACATGACTGCTTTTCATTGCTCTGTTTATCGGCAGATGTTTCTCTCTGCTGAATATCATTGTCAGTCGCATATATATTTCTGACAGTACCGTCAAGTGTCAGCATTATTTTTGTTCTTCCGACTCCCTCGATGCTTGCAAGCATATTCCCAAGCTCATCACACAATTCCTGTCTGTATTCGGTCAGAGTCCCCGTTTCACTCTCCGACACCTCTGAAAATGTATCTTCGTTTGCCTTATTCCCCGAAAATACCGTTGATAAAAATATCAGCATGATCCCTGCTATCCCGACTATCACCGTCAATTTAAGTATATTCTCTTTTTTAAAAATATCCTGCATAGTGAGTCACCTATTCCAAAATGCTTATATTACACCCTATCCCCAAACTGTCCGATATATTTCTTATTTTCTGCGACTTATGGATATCACCCTTTTCAAGCAAAATATCTGCTGTTATTATAGATATGCAGTTATCTTCGTCAATATCCATGTTTATACAAACATCCTTCGGAAAAATATTTTCATCCTCCAGATTTTTTGACACCAGCTTCTTTATCTCGCTCTTTAAATACTCTATCCTTTCATTTTCAATATCCTTCGGGATATCATTTGATATCTCCCTGACATCTCCGAACTCAAACGAAAGGTCATTGATGAATCCCCCGACAGGCACTATCACCGCACAAAGCATGAATGCTCCCAAAACATATCTTACTGTCTTTTCAAGAGCTGTATCCGATATCAGCATCTCCATTATGCAGACTATCGCACAGCTTATGCAGATACCTCCTGCCCACTGCATTACACTGTCCATTCCATCATCTTCCTATCAGCAATATGATTCCCGTTGATATAACAACTACTGCCAATACGCAGAACAATAACCCTGTCATCATTGCAACTGCCTTTGATACACTTTTAAATATCCTCGTCATAGTGGAAAGTCCCATGATATCCCCCGCCGACGACAGCACGAACATTGAAAACTGCCACACGATACATTCCAATGCAACAGGCAGTATTATAAAAGCACTTGCTATAATGACAAATACCCCTGCACCCGATTTCAACAGCTCAACGCTTCCGTTGAATGTATTGAGAGCCTCTCCCAATGCCCCTCCAACAACGGGTACAAATGAACTCACCGCAAATCTCAATGCCTTTTTACTTACATTGTCCATTGATGAAGTCATTATTGTCTGCAATGACAGAACCGCTGTAAATACCGACATCACAAATGTCAGAGACCATTTTGCAAATTTATACACGCTTTCACAAAGTGATGAAAGATTCATCCTTTGTGAGAGTGAAGATGTTATCGTAAGTGCAAGGAAGACATTCATCAATGGTGAGACCAATCTTGCACTGACAGCCGAAACTGCATTGCCTGCCGTCATCATTATCGTATAATATGAAGCTCCTGTCACCTGATGGCCTGACGAAATTATAAGACCTGCCATTATCGGCACCAGCAACAGCATGAATCCCGATATTCCGTTGAGTATATCAACAGCCCTTGAAACAGTCGTACATAAGGGTATGATTATACCTGTACAAATACACATTGTCGCAACTGCATTTGATGCACCATTCAGCTTTTTATCCGTCAGATTTATATTCACTCCCTCGGTCAGCGAACACAGGAGCATTATCCCAAGACACACAGACATACCTGTGAATACCGTATGACTGTTTTCCCCGAACAGTGAAAATATTTTTTCAAACACTCTCTTTATATCCAATCCCGAAAGCTGTTCAAGATCCACCGAGGTAATGCCGATCTCCGACAGACTTCTTTTTGTTTCGACAGGCAGGCTGTCAAACAATTTACTCAAATCAAATTCCGTCGCAGTATTTTCCATTCCTCACTCCTCATTCCTCACTTCATCAAATCCATTGCTGTATTTAAAATATTTCTGAACAGCGGCAGGGCTGTTATTATAATGACCGTCTTTGAAGCAAGCTCGACCTTTGACGCAAGCGAGCCTTGACCGCAATCCTTACAGGTATCCGATACAAACTGGCATATCATACATATCCCAAGACTTTTTATAAGGATATCCGTATATTCTCCCGAAACATTCAGGCTGTTTATCTGATCCATCACAGGCGATACCTTTGAAAGTATATTTATAAATATAAAGGCTCCTGCTGTTATTATCAGTAAGACAGATGTTTCGGGAGCATATTTTTTAAGTGCCAATGCACAGAAGACACTTGCAATTGATATCCCGAATATTTGAAGCAATTCATTCATATCTTTCTCAAAATCCGAAAAGTGTTTCTATTGTATGGAACAGGTCGGCTATTTTCTGAACAAGCATCAGAAGCACTACTATCAGTCCCGAGAGAGTCGTCATCATTGCCTGCTCCTCCCTGCCCGACCTCGACAGTACAAGACTTAACACTGCTACTATTATTCCGATAGCCGCTATCTTGAATATAAAATCAACATTCATAAATTTCCCCCGACTTTTTTCAGCATATCATCACAGCCGTAAGAACTCCGCCAAACATTCCCAATATCCTGTATATCTTCGTTTTGGATGCAATATCATTTTTCAGTCTGTCAAGCCTTTCCTTCATCATCTGTGAATGAAGCTCTATTTTGGATATCTCTCCGTCTTTATCCGTAAGTCCGAATGATCTCCCGAAAAAATATACTGCTTCAATATCCGCTCTGTCAAAATACATATTCTTCATATTCTTATCAACGGACTTTTTCCACGCATTTTCAAAATTTTCCCCGTCATCGAGAAATGCTTCCGTATCAGTCAGAACAGGCTCTATAACCGGAATATTTTTCAGCTCCCTGAAAATATCCCTTACCGACATATGACCGTATCCTATCATTGTCCTGACCTGATTAAGAAATATCAGATACTGTTCAAGAAATGCCGCTTTATTCTTTGATATCAATGAAGCATATATTCCCCCCAAAGTGCCGCATATTATTATCAGCATCCCGCCAATATATTTCAGCATCCCTTTCACTCCCCGACCTTGATAAATTCAGCTATCTTGCATGGACTGTTTGATGACGAGAGTATCACTATATTTCCGAAAGCTCCCGTTTCAAGCAATTCAACAGCCTGCTTTCTTTTGAGAAGCTCCCGATAGCTTCCTGCGTGTATGCTTGCAATGACAGTTGCACCTGCATTGAAGCCCTGTGAAACAAGCTGACAATCCTCATGCGTTCCCAGCTCATCACAAATTATTATCTGCGGTGACATTGCCCTTACAGCGTGAATTATCCCCTCACCCTTCGGATAACCGTTCAGCACATCACTCAATCCCATGTCATTATATGCACTGCCCGAATATGTTCCAGACAACTCACCTCTCTCATCTATGACTGCCGTTCTCATAATATGACAGCCTATCCCAAGTGACAAACTCCTTGCCAAGTCCCTCAAAAGAGTGGTCTTTCCGCTTGACGGCATACCTGCTATCAATACACCGCTGTCAAATGGATAAAGATGATCTATTATCTCCTGTGATACTCCGAAAACCTGTCTTGCTATCCTGACATTCATGGACGAAATATCATTCAGAGCAGATATTTTCCCGTCAGTGAGAACTGCTGTTCCGCAAAGTCCGACACGGTGACCGCCCTTTACGGTGATGAAGCCGTTTTTTATCTCGTCCTGACGGCTGTATACGGAATAATCGCACAATCTCCTGAAGGTATCATATACGCTTCTTTGGGATACGATAAAATTCCTGTCATTCATGGTATACATGATCTTACCGTTATTATCCGTGAATACCGTCACTGCACCGTCCGAAAGTGCAAGAGGCTTGTTTGTCCGTATACGTATCTCCTGTATGGTATTCTTTTTGCTGTCGGGGATATTCTTCAGAACTTCCCTTATATCCTCCGATAAGACCTCAACTGCACTGTCAAAGGCTTTTGTATCTGTCATTTAAAACTGTCCCTTCGTTTCTGATATTCTATTAATATTTTGATGACATGAAAAATATTCCTTTACAGCTTAATATTTTAATGGTATAATACTTTTCCGAGGTGATTTTTTCATGGACAAATCAAAGGCTGTCGAACACAGCATTATAACCAAATACAAGAAAACCCTTTTCCATCGTTTCATCGGTGCAGTAAAGGATTATGAACTCATTTCAAAGGGAGATAAAATAGCTGTCTGCATATCGGGCGGAAAGGACTCTATGCTTCTTGCAAAGCTCATGCAGGAGCTTTCGATACATGGAGATTATCCTTTTGACATGGAATTTATCGTGATGGATCCGGGGTATGCACCAAAAAACCGTCAGAGGATAATTGACAATGCCGAGATGCTCGATATCCCGATAAGGATATTTGAAACCGATATATTTGACTCCGTTGTGAACATAGAAAAAAATCCCTGCTATCTTTGTGCAAGGATGAGGAGAGGACATTTATACAAATACGCTCAATCACTGGGCTGTAATAAGATAGCCTTGGGACATCATTTTGATGATGTCATTGAAACTATACTGATGGGTATGCTGTACGGAGCACAGATACAGACCATGATGCCAAGGATAAAAAGCACGAATTACGATGGTATGGAGCTTATAAGACCGATGTATTATATTCGTGAAAAGGACATAATTTCATGGAGAAATTATAATAATCTGGAATTTTTGCAGTGTGCGTGCAGATTCACGGAACAAAATGCACTGCCTGACGGTACGGGAATTTCAAAGCGTCAGGAGATAAAAAATCTTATCCGAGAAATGAAAAAAGTCAACCCACAGGTGGACATAAATATATTCCGAAGTGTCGAGAGGGTAAATTTAAGCACCATCATCGGCTATTACAAAGAAGACGAGGAGCATAATTTTCTTGAAAACTTCCGTCAAATGAGAAATGAGGAGTGAGAAGTGAGGAGTGTGAAGTGAGGAGTGAGGAGTGTGAAACGCTCTGTTCAAAAAGATATTCTGACAAATTCATTTTTCGTCACAGGAGTTGCAATATTCTGCACATTGCTGTGGGGAACAGCTTTTCCCGCCATCAAAACAGGCTATCGGCTTTTTGAAATATCCTCTGATGATACACCTTCCATACTGATATTTGCAGGTGCAAGATTCACCATTGCAGGTCTTATGGTATTAGCCATAGGACTTATCAAAAATCCCGAAAGGATGTTCCTGCATAAAAAGGATATTCTTCCTGTCGGCATACTTGGTTTTTTTCAGACCTTTCTCCAATATTTATTGCTGTATATCGGACTTGTACATATTTCGGGAACCAAATCATCCTTGCTTACATCTGTGTCAGCCTTCGGCTCGGTCATACTTTCGGCAATTTTCTTCAGGTCGGATAAGCTCACGATCCAAAAAATACTCGGCTGTTTTGTCGGTATTTCGGGGATAGCTCTCATAACTCTTTCGGGAGGAGAGCTTGGCGGATATTCGTTTATCGGTGACGGGCTTGTGATACTCTCAAATCTGTCGGGAGCTTTCGGGAATATTGTCAGCAAGAAAATTGCCGACAAAAGACATCCCATTCAGATATCGGGCTGGCAGTTGATAATTGGCGGAACAGCACTTATTATAGCAGGAATGGTATTCGGCGGAAAACTTATATTTTACGATATCAAATGTGTGATGATATTATTATATCTGGCATTCATGGCAGGAACAGCGTTCATGCTGTGGACAATGCTCTTGTTTTACAATAATGTCAGCAAAATTGCCGTTTTCAATTTATTCATACCGATATTCGGCACAATGTGGTCGGGAATATTTTTGAATGAAAACATCTTTACCTTTATCAATATCATATCACTTTTACTTGTATGTTCGGGAGTATTTCTCGTGAATTGCAAAAAAATCAAGGCATGATCTGACAGGATCATGCCTTTTTATAATTATTTTTTCTTTTTGGTATTATTCTTCTTTGCCGAAAACTTTTCGGAGGCAAGCTTTTTGATTATGCTTTTTTTATTCTCGGCACGCTCAAATTCAGGCTCACCCTTTTTCGTTACAACATCGGGTGTTATCGTAATTTTAACGATAGTTTCGTCTGACGGAACCTCATACATGAGTTTTTTGAGAATATCCTCCATTATTGAACGGAGCCCTCTTGCACCCGTATGACGCTCAATAGCCTTTTTGGCTATCTCTGAAAGTGCCTCATCCGTGAACACAAGCTCCACTCCGTCAAGCTCAAACAATTTCTGATACTGCTTGACAAGAGAATCCTTTGGTTCCTTGAGTATCCTTACAAGAGCATTTTCATCAAGACCGTTGAGAGCTGTTATTACAGGCAGTCTTCCGACAAGTTCGGGAATAAGTCCGAATTTCACAAGATCCTGCGGTATAACATCCGACATCCAGCTTGTTGTATCAAGCTCGGTCTTTGACTTTATTTCGGCATTGAAGCCGAGGCTCGATGAATCCATTCTTTTTTCGACAGTCTTCTCAAGCCCGTCAAAAGCACCTCCGCATATGAACAGGATATTTGAAGTATTCACCTGTATGAACTCCTGTTGAGGATGCTTTCTTCCGCCCTGCGGAGGAACATTTGAGACTGTACCTTCAACTATTTTCAGCAAAGCCTGTTGAACGCCCTCACCGCTTACATCTCTGGTTATTGACGGATTTTCGGATTTTCTTGCAAT
>CACXGJ010000195.1 GCA_902767125.1 uncultured Ruminococcus sp.
AGTACCTTTTTTACCAACGGCTGTATTTTTTTAAGTTCACGACGGCTGTTTCTGCCGTTGAACCATGATTTGAATCCCATCAATTTCACCTCATATTAAAAATCCTTTTTATTATAGCACACAGATACAGAAATTTACAGTATCAAATGAAATTTTTTTTAAATATCTTCGTCAGCGACTTCTTCGCCATCTGCTATCATAGAATCTTGAATGACATTGATAACGATATTTCTGTCTTCTCTTTCAAGATCGTTGACCTGTACGACAAAACAAATGCAGTCTGTATTGTCATCAGATGAAGCGGAAGGTGTCACTACCGTGATAACATAGTCATTTCCCTCAAGTGTGATGGTGTCTATATCAGGCTCGGAATCCTTATCGTATTTTGCGGGAATGATAACAAGTGACATGGCATCAAAATAAGTGCTGTCGAATTTTTCAGCCAAAGTGTCGAAAGTCACACCGCTCTCAACATCATTGACAGAATATGTTTTTCCGTACTCCGAAACAAAGTTCTCCATTTCATCAACGCTCGAGATCTGATAATATACGGGGGAAGACATATTTATGGAGCTTTTGTCGATATTGGCATCCTTTATGTCGATAGGCGTGAAAGTGACATCCAGATATTTCGGCATTTCCTCTTTGTTGTCAGAGGTAACATCCTCAACGCTGTCCTCATGGTAAACGTACTCGTTTCCGTCCTCGTCTATGACAATATCGCCTTCCTTTGGTCCGATATCTTCTTCGTCAGAAGCTGTGCTTTCAGAGGGCTGAACAGAATCCTCTTTTTCCGAAGCATCGCTCGTTTTTGTTTCAGAGTTCTCCGAAACCGAATTTACAGTGCTGTTTGTATCACCTTCGGATTTGCCTGAATTGTCGGATGATACAGTGCTTTCACCGTTTGCGGCACTTTCAACAGAGCTGTCCGAGGGAACGGCAGTTGTTTCGGGACCTGATGTACTGCCGGAGCAGCCTGCAAGGGATATTGCAACGAGTGAGCCTATCAGCAGTAAAGATAATTTCTTTTTCATAAGAATATTCTCTCCTTTTCTTTTTTTAAAAAATATATATACAGCCCGTTTAAGAGCGGTATTTTAAGATTTGAGCGGGATAAAAACGGGTTCTTTGACACTTTTGAGGAACTTGCACACAGTGAATTTTTTATTTCCGCAAGATGGACATACAGGTGTATCGCTGCTGTCAAAAACAGGTATGCTTGTATTGGCAACACGAAGCTTTGCATTGCTTCGTTCACGCTCTATTTCGGAAGCCGAAACGCTTGTTATAGAATCTATTTCATCATCAAGAGAGCCTTTTTCAAGACCGTCGGCAATCCTTTTTGCGATTATGGGCAGGGATATGTATTTGTCTATATCCAAAAAGGAGGTCTGTCTTTTGCCGCATGATGTACACATTACACCCGTAAGAACATCACTCGATATACCGAAATTTTTTCTTATGAAATCTATGCTTACATTTTTTTTCTGATTTTCAAATTGTGCAAGCTGTATCATCATTGCAACAAGTCCGCCGAAAAGCTGCTGTACCCAAAAGCTCTGTTCGACAGATGAAAAGTCTTGTGATTTGAATTTAAAGGTTCTGAAGCGTCCCTTGTCGGCAAATTCCTGAAGCATACAGTAGGTATCATGTTTTTTCTGCCATTGGTCAATACATTTTTCTACTATGTCAGCGTATTGATCCTCTTTGAAATCCTTAAGTATCTTGTGCATACCCTTGAGAGTTATTTCATAAAATCCCATTGCAAAAAACCTCCGTTTGTCAATGTAAAAATAAGCACAACATAATTATATACGAAAAATTCCAATTTAACAAGCGTTTCATAAAAAAATTAAAAAATAACTTATTATTAAAGTTGACAAAATTAAATCCATAAACTATACTAAAAATGATAAATACTATAATTTTTTATTTAACGAGGATATAATTATGGTAAAATGTGAAAAATGCGGTGCGGCAGTACCAAATGAAAGTAAATTTTGTCTTCACTGCGGCAGTCCTATCGACAAATCTGCACCAAGACACTTTTCTTTGGAGGAGATTGCAGGTCAGCAGCAGGCACAGGAAAACAGTGCCTTCAGCATAACACCTGATACCCCTGACGATGATCCCGAAACATATCTTCCTCCGATAGGTGCAAAGGAACATTCTGAAATACCGATGGGTGAGATAGATCCCGAATATTTCAATCATAAGCCCCTGCCGAATATACAGGCGGCTGATCCTCTGGAATTGCTTGACAGCGATACTCCCGAGCTTCCGCCGATAGGCTTCAGCGACCAGATGCAGATAGAAGATATAAAAATGCCCGAAGGCATAAGACATTATCACGGAAATTATGCGGTTCCGAGAAATATGCAGTTTCAGACGATTTTCCCGATATCAAGAAACGGCGATATCACAAGACTTTTTGAGAATGCTGCTTCAAAGCGAAAGCTCATGTCGGATGAGGCTCACGGTGACAAGGAACACTTTTCGGTCATTCCGAATGATATGCAGGTGAGATTCGGCAGTCGGACAGATGCTTCGTATAACAGGATATGCTCATTCAATGAAGTATTCATTGACGAATATATACCTGAAAGGGATATACCGACAGCAAAGCCCAAGCCCCGACCAAAGCCTGAACCTGCAAAAGCCGAAAAAAAGCCTGATGCTGAAATACCGAAGCTGTCACTTCAGAAAGATCGGCAGCCCGATCCTGATGAAAAAAAGAAAATTTCACTTCAGAAAACTTTATCACCTCCTGTTGAGGAAAAGAAAAAAACATCATTGAAAAAAGATATTCCTCCGCCTGTGGTCGAGAGACCGAAGATATCGTTTGAGAAGCCTGATGTTCCCGAACCAAAGGAAAATGATTTCAGCGGAAATAATCTGAATCCTACTCCTCAACCGATGGCAAACGATTTCAGCGGAAATAATCTGAATCCTACTCCTCAACCG
>CACXGJ010000196.1 GCA_902767125.1 uncultured Ruminococcus sp.
ATTATCGGTACAGTTGACGAAAACCTGAAACAAGTTTATATTATACAGGGTTGGAATATAAATTCAAATCTTGATGAAATTGATATTATTGAAAGTAATTGCTTCACTGACAGAAAATCAGCAGAAAAAGAACTTGAAGCTATGAAACAGAAATACAGCCGTTGCGAATGGATATTGGATAAATATGCTATTGATGAATATAAATGGACAGAGGGATTTGTCCGTATGTGAAAGGAATTGTTCATGTTTGAAAAAAAATTTCTGACCGAAAGGCTATTTATAAGGGAATACAGAAAAACGGATGTTGACAGCTTTCTGAAAGTTGTCCGTCAGCCTGAAATTTATGCGACAACATACGGCATACCACAAAGCTACAGCAGATTCCGTGCCGAATGGTGGCTGAAAACCATCAAGGAAAATATGAAAAACAATATTGCCTATGAATTTGCGGTATTTCTGCGTAATACAGGAAGTTATATAGGAAATGTCGGTCTGATAAACATTTCGTTTGAGCATAACAGGGCGGATATTTCATATTATATAGACAAGAACTGCATGAACAACGGATATGCGACAGAGGCAGCAAAAGAAATGTTGAAATACGGCTTTGAAAAGTACGGCTTCAACAAAATACAGGGTATATGTATGAGTTGCAATCCTGCCTCAAGGCGTGTTATGGAAAAAATCGGCATGAAATATGAGGGAACTCTGCGTGAGGATCTGCTAAAAGACGGAATTTATTATGATATCGACAGGCTATCTATACTAAAATCAGAATATTACAATCTGTAAAACAGTTGAAAACCTTAAGTTTTCAACATCTTAAAGTTGAAAGAGTTGAAAACTTATTACAAACGGTATTTTTTACAGGTAATATTACAGAAAAATATGTCTTGACTTTTTGAAACCACAATATATTGTGTCCTGATTAAATCTTTTTTCTAAAATAGAAATTTATATTTAACATTTGTATGCACAAGTTTTAAACAGTTTCAACATTTTAATGTTGAAAACTTTTCTGAAGTACCAAATATAATACACAAAGTAGTATTATACATTTAGAAATATATACTTAAAGTATATATTTTTTATAAAAAAACTATTGACAAAAAAAGATGTATGTTATATAATGATAAAGCTGACTGTTGCAAACAGTTGATATGGCGGTATAGCTCAGTTGGCTAGAGCATTCGGTTCATACCCGAAGTGTCGTAGGTTCAAGTCCCACTACCGCTACCAAGGAATTTTGAATATGAATGGTGTGATAGTTTATAAATTATTCATTATTCATTATTCATTATTCATTATTTCCGGCCCGATGGTCAAGCGGCTAAGACACCGCCCTTTCACGGCGGAAACACGGGTTCGATTCCCGTTCGGGTCACTTTTTATTATAGCATAAGGCAAAGGACATACATCCTTTGCCTTATTGTTATTTTACAGCAATTATACTACGATAAAGGGAATCAGAGTGCAATATCCCTCTCCGACAAAGGTATTGACAATATTGAATGAATTTGCTAAAATTTTTTACATACCATCAGGGACTTTTAAGTGTGGCTGTTTTTCAGTGAAGCTTACTTGCCTTGATGGTATTTCTTTTATCCTACAGTCGAAAAAATAACAGGGATGTTGCAGGCTTTCATAGCTTTGCAGCATCCCTGTTTGTTGTTAATAATAATGGACAGTATCAGCAGCTCACACATTGAAACGGAAAAGCACTATATCACCGTCATTCATTACATAGTCCTTGCCCTCGGAACGTACAAGTCCCTTTTCCTTTGCGGCAGCCATTGAACCGCATGACATCAGATCATCAAATGCAACGACCTCTGCACGGATAAATCCACGCTCAAAATCTGTATGTATCTTGCCTGCAGCCTGCGGAGCTTTTGTGCCTTTTGTGATAGTCCATGCTCTTACTTCGGGCTTGCCTGCCGTGAGATATGAAATGAGTCCGAGCAGGTCATAACAAGCATTGATAAGCCTGTCAAGACCCGACTGTTCAAGTCCCATTTCGGACAAGAACAATTCTTTTTCGTCAAGCTCCATACCTGATATTTCAGCCTCTACCTCCGCACATATCGGCAATACTGCAGCGTGTTCGCTTCGGGCAATTTCCTTTACCATCTCAAAATACGGGTTGCCGTCAACAGAGCCGTCCTTGAAATCGCTGTCGCTCATATTTGCGGCATAGATTATGGGCTTGTTCGTGAGGAGTGAAACACTTGCAAGAAGTTCTTTTTCCTCGGGAGTACATTCAACTGAACGGGCAGACTTGCCTTCTTCGAGAGTATCTTTTACACGCTTGAAGAAATCAAGGTCAGCCTGATATTTTTTGTCGCCTTTGAGGAGTTTCATAGTTTTGTCTATTCTTCTGTCGAGAATTTCAAGGTCTGACAGGATAAGCTCAATATTGATGGTTTCAATGTCACGTTTGGGATCAATGCTTCCGTCAACGTGGATTATATCGTCATTTTCAAAGCACCTTACTACATGGACTATCGCATCAACTTCACGGATATTCGAGAGAAATTTATTTCCCAAGCCCTCGCCTTTTGAAGCACCCTTGACAAGTCCCGCAATGTCTACAAATTCGATAGTTGCAGGAGTATATTTTTCGGGCTGATACATTTCGGCCAATTTATCAAGACGCTTATCGGGTACGGCTACTACACCGACATTCGGTTCTATCGTGCAGAACGGGTAATTTGCAGACTGTGCCCCTGCATTTGTGATAGCATTAAAAAGAGTACTTTTGCCGACATTAGGCAGACCAACTATTCCAAGTTTCATGTTTAAAAATTCCTTTCTCTGATAAACTGCATTTATCATAGCACAAATTTTCAAAAAATACAATACAAGTATAATTAATGCAAAGTTTTTC
>CACXGJ010000197.1 GCA_902767125.1 uncultured Ruminococcus sp.
GTGCAACAAAAATAATAATCCCGTCAGATATTCAGAATATGGCAGGACTTGCAGCGACTCTTAAAGAGATGGTCGTTGACGGTGAAATTGATAAGTCGCCTAAACCTGTTAAAGAACAGATAGCTCCTCCGACTCCTCCACGCAGACCTCATATAGATAATACGGGCAGTGTAAATACACCTCCTCCGAGTGTTCAGAGACCTGTCAATCCCAATATGTCCAATCCGAATATGTTCAGAAACAATTGATAAAATCAAAAAGCAGGTGAGAAGAAATTCTCATCTGCTTTGATTTTTTGACGGGAAAAATTATTTTTTATCGTCTTTCTTTTCTTTTGTTGTATCGGCAGTTTTTTCGGCAATCTTTTTTCCGACAAAGTCGGCAGCCTGATCTACAACTGTATCAACAGTGTCTTTGACCATTTTTTTATCTACCTTATCGCCTGCTACCTTTTCGACAGCACCGACGGCTGCTTCCGAAACTGTTGATTTTACAGCCTTCATATCCAAAGAGCCAAGATCAAATCCCATATTTTTCATCTCCTTTTATAAAAAATTTCAACAGGTTTATTATAAATCTTTATTATGCCGATGTCAATAAAAAAGCACTTTATTCTTTGAAATAATATTGCATAGGATGACAAAAAGTGCTAAAATAAGACGAAAATATTTTAAATACAAGAAAGTAAGTGATGTTTGAGATGATGGGACATACGCATATGGCAGTCGGGATAGCAACAGGTCTATTGCTTGTGCCGCCCGGATCATTGCCCGAATTGCTGGTTGGAGTAGGTGCAGGAGCTGTCGGCGGATTGATATGTGATATAGATGTAGGTACGAGCAAATCGCACAAGCAGGCTGATATCATATCAATGGGTGCAGTTCTGATAGTTGCGGCAGTACTTGCGGTGGATTGGATTTTTAAGGTCGGTATACATGAAAGGCTCATGCAGGATGAGAATTTCATGCAGATATTTTTTCCTGCAATGTGTTTTATAGGTATATGTGCCTACGGTAAGGGGACTCCTCACAGAACATTTATGCACTCTTTTTTGGTATTTGTATTGCTGACTGCTTGTGTGGGCTTTGCAGTACCGATGGCAGCACCTTATTTCGGGATAGGTTTTTTGTCGCATATATTTATTGATATGTTCAACAAGAGAAGAATACAAATATTTTATCCGTCAAAAAAAGGAGTCTGCTTCAAATTATGCTCCTCACACGGCAAGGTCAATAAGATATTATTCTATGCGGGAACTTTTTTATCGGGAATTTGTATATTGCTCTCAATTTATAATATATATGATTTAGGAAAATATTTTGGTATCATCAAAGGAGCGTTGGGATGAATATTCTTGATTATCTTGATTGGAGAGGAGATATTTTATTCTCCGAAAGAGGTCTCAATGAAATAGACAATCTTATCTTTTCAACACTGGCTTATACAAAAATGGAAGGTCTCATTTCAGAGGACGATGAAAAGAAACTGACCATATTCGAGCTGTATGAGGAGTATGTAAAAGCAGGCTATGATCAGTCGATGATGATAATAAATCCGATAACTCTGCTGAAAAAAGCGTCTGAAGCAGACAGATATAAAAATGTCATCGTGAGGAATTATGTAAATAAAATAGATACTGAAATGAAGCTGCAGTTTTCGGCAGTGACATTTGAGCTTGGTAAGGAGTTTTATATTGCCTATCGTGGAACGGATAATACGCTTGTAGGATGGCGTGAGGACTGTAATTTGAGTTATCTTGACCGTACTCCCGGACAGTTTGAAGCAGTAAGATATCTTAATGAAATTGCAGGGAAGTCTGATAATTCCCTTACAGTCGGAGGTCATTCCAAAGGCGGTAATTTTGCGGTCTATGCAGGTTCATTCTGTGATGAGGAAGTCAAAGAAAGGATCATCAGGATATATTCAAATGACGGACCGGGTTTCAATGACACGGTTGCAAATTCATCAGAGTATCTTTCTGTCATTCCGAAGACCGAACATATCATAACAGATTCATCTATTGTCGGAATGCTCCTTTCAAGCAAAACAAAAAAGAAGATCATCAAAAGCAGTGCAATGGGGCTTGACCAGCACGATCCGTATACATGGAATGTCAAATGTACGGAATTTGAGAAAGCCGAAGGACTTTCAACAGCAAGTGTATTTATGGATAATGCAATTACAATTTGGATAAACTCTTTGAGTGACGATAATAAAAGGGTGTTTGTAAATACAGTATTTGACTTTCTCGAAAATTCGGGTGCAAAGACTTTGAATGACATTGCAGATAAAAAGTGGGAGGTCTATAATTCTGTTTTAAAAGCAATGACACAGATGAACAATGAAAAAAAGCTTGAATTGGGTTTTACTGTCAAAAAATTTTTTGATGCAGGCAGAGATGCCATAATAAATTTTAATAATAACGACCAAAATAAAAAGCTGTTGCCGTAAAAAAACGGTAACAGCCATTTTAATTTATAGAATTTTTCCGACACAGTATTCACCGTCAACGCCTTCGATAAGGACATCGACTATTTTATTTACATTGGTCTCATCTGTATCGACCAAAACGGGAGTGTAATTCATGGTGTAGCCTTCATATCTTCCGTTTTTATTGCGTGTTTCGATAAGAACCTGTTCTATTTTTCCTGTCTGGGAGTGAAGGAATTTTTGTGAAGATATCCTCGCAGCCTCTGCCATTTCAGCGGCACGGGCTTTTTTTATTTGCGGAGAGAGCTGGTTCGAATATTTGTCGGCGGCAGTTCCTTTTCTTCTGGAATAGGGGAAGATATGGACTTTTGCAAAGCCGATGTTTTTGACAAACTCAAGTGATTTTTTAAATTCCTCATCGGTTTCTCCTGCAAATCCGACCATTACATCGGTAGTTATTGCTGGGTTGTCGAAAACAGTTCTTATATTATGCACTATTTCGGCATATTCCGCACTTGTATAATGACGGTTCATCCTTTCGAGAGTTTCGTCACAGCCGCTTTGGAGTGACAGGTGGAATTGCGGACAGAAATTCTTGTATTGAGAGAAAGTTTTAAGAGTTCCGATGTCCATTGATTCGGGTTCGAGAGAACCGAGGCGTATTCTTATATCGGCACTTTCGCAGGCTGTTCTGACGGCATCGGAGAATGTCAATCCGTTGTCATATCCGAATAAAGAAAGGTTTATTCCGATAATAACGACTTCTTTGTAGCCGTTTTTGGCGAAGGTCTGAACCTGGTCTTTTATGTATTCAAGCGAAGATGAACGGATTCTGCCTCTTGCAAAAGGGATTATGCAGTAGGAACAGAATCTGTCGCAGCCGTCTTCTATTTTGAGAAAAGCTCTTGTTCTGTTAACGAAGTTATCTATGTGCAGTTTTTCAAAAGGATCTCTCTTTGGAAATGGTTCGACAAAGGTAAGTTTTTTTCTGTTTGAAAAATATTTTTCGAGATTAGGGATAAGATCCATTCGTCTTTTGTTTCCAAGAATGATGTCGATTTCTTCCATGTCTTCATAGAAGCGGTGCAGGGCTTGAGCAATGCAGCCTGTCAGTACAATGACTGTATCGGGATTTTCACGCCTGATACGGTGTATGAGCTTTACGGCTTTTTGTTCGCTTGCCTGGGTGACGGCACAGGAGTTGATGATTGATATATCGGATTTTTGGTCTTCACCGACTATTTCATAGCCGTTGTCAGACAGGATTTTGAACATTGCCTGTGTTTCAAACTGATTGACCTTACAGCCGAGTGTAATGATTTTTACTGTCATAGGGGTTACTCCTTCTTTTGATACATTTTAGATAAAATATTTATCCGAATGCGAAAAAACATAAAATGATTACCAAAAATATTTATTTTAAAAAATACAGTTGATTTTGGGGGCTTTTAACAGTTAAAACTATTTTATAAAAAACTATAAAAATATGTTGACTTTTATAATTTTTAAACAGAAAGAGAGGTGAAA
>CACXGJ010000198.1 GCA_902767125.1 uncultured Ruminococcus sp.
GGTGAAGCACTCGGTTACAGAGCAATAATAAACGGCTGGGATATAATCGGCAAGACTGGTACAACAGATTATGCTTATGATAACTGGTTCATGGGAGCGTCACCATATACAGTAGCAGGTATATGGACAGGTCACGATATACATTCAAGTATTGCTATAAACGAACAAAGTAAAGTTCATGTTCTTTGGAAGGATATCATGCAGGAATTCCTCGAAGACAAGGAACACAAAGAATTTGAACTCGGAGGAGAAGTTGAACAGCATAACTTCATCAAATCAAGCGGACTTCTTACAAATGTCCGTGCAGGCAGTCAGGTAGGAACAGGATATTATACAAGTGACAATATGCCGGGCTGGACAAGCTATGACCCGTATTATACACCGTCAAGAAATAATTATAATTATAATAATAACAATGAAGAAGAAGAGGAAGAGGAGGAAGAAGAGGAAGAGGAGGAAGAAGAGGAAGATTAGACCGACACATCAGTCAGTTAATAAAAAAATTGATATAAAAAATAATTATGCATTATGGCATTGAAAAGAGGGAGTTTAAATTTTATGGTACAGGTTGCAGTAATGGGACACGGTGTTGTGGGTTCCGGAGTTGTAGAGGTACTCTCACAGCACGTTGAAAGCATAGCCAAAAGAGCAAAAGAGGAAATATCTATAAAATATATACTTGATATAAGAGAATTTCCCGACAGTCCGTTTGCGGATAAATTCACGAAAAATTTTGAAGATATAGTAAATGATGATGAAGTCAAGGTAGTAGCCGAAGTAATGGGCGGAGTAAATCCCGCTTATGAATTTACAAAGAGATGTCTTATGAAAGGCAAGAGCGTTGTTACTTCAAATAAGGAGCTTGTTGCTACAAAGGGTGCGGAACTTCTCCAAATTGCAAAGGAAAATAATGCGAATTATCTCTTTGAGGCAAGTGTCGGCGGAGGTATCCCGATAATAAGACCGATAAGTCAGTGCCTTGCGGCAAATGATGTAATAGAAATAGCAGGCATACTCAATGGTACGACGAATTTCATCCTCACAAAAATGATAAGAGAAAATATGTCATTTGATGATGCTCTCAAAATGGCACAGGAATTGGGCTATGCGGAAAGAAATCCCGCTGCTGATGTAGAGGGACATGATGCCTGCAGAAAAATCTGTATACTTGCTTCATTGACCTACGGAAAACATGTTTATCCCGAATTTGTTCATACAAGCGGTATCACAAAAATAGCACTTGAGGATGTTTCCTATGCGGCAGCATGGGGCGGTGTGATAAAGCTGATAGGACAGGTCAAGAGACTTGATGACGGTAAGCTCGATATAACCGTTGAGCCTATGTTCATAGAAAAAAGCAGTCAGCTTGCAAATGTAGATGATGTATTCAACGGCATACTTGTAAGAGGAGATTCGACAGGTGATGTAGTATTCTACGGAAAGGGTGCGGGCAAGTTCCCGACAGCAAGTGCTGTTGTAGCAGATATAATCGACTGTGTAAAGCACCTCAAGGCAAGAAAATATCTCTATTGGTCTGACAGCACCGAAAGTGTTGTGAAACCGTATGAGGAAACTTCATACCCTGTTTATTTCAGAGTTGAAAGCTCTCTTGACAAGCAGGCTCTGACAGAAAAAATAAACAGTCTTTTCAATGAAGTGAAGCTCCTTGCAAGAGCAAATGCACCCGAAAATGAATATGCTTTTGTAACGGGTGAGACAGTCGTTTCAGAACAGAAAAAGGCTGTTGCCGAGCTTGAAAGCAGCGGTGTAAAGGTATTGTCAGCAATCCGAATTTCGGATCTGTAATAAAAAATTAAACTTAATGGGGGAGACAAAATGAGCTTGATTGTACAAAAATTCGGTGGAAGTTCCGTTGCAAATGCTGAAAGGGTATTCAATGTTGCGGGAATAGTAACCGATACCTACAAGAAAGGCAATAAGGTCGTAGTAGTAGTATCCGCACAGGGTGACACAACAGATGATCTTATCGACAAGGCTAACGAGATCAATCCGAATGCTTCAAAGCGTGAAAAGGATATGCTCCTTGCAGCAGGTGAACAAATATCTGTCGCACTGCTTGCAATGGCTATCGAAAAACTCGGCTATCCTGTTGTATCTCTTCTCGGATGGCAGGCAGGTTTCCAGACAACATCCGCCTATACGTCCGCAAGAATAAAAAGAGTTAAAACAGACAGGATCGAGAAGGAGCTTGACAAGAATAATATTGTCATAGTGGCAGGCTTTCAGGGTGTTAACCGTTATGAAGACGTTACTACACTCGGCAGAGGCGGTTCCGATACAAGTGCTGTTGCGATCGCAGCAGCAATGCACGCAGATCTTTGCCAGATATACACAGATGTAGAGGGCGTTTATACGGCTGATCCGAGAAAAGTCAAAAATGCCGAAAAACTCAAATATATTTCTTATGATGAAATGCTCGAACTCGCAACATTGGGAGCTCAAGTTCTCAATAACAGAAGCGTTGAAATGGCAAAAAAATATAATATCGAACTCGAAGTGCTTTCAAGTCTTACGAGAGCACC
>CACXGJ010000199.1 GCA_902767125.1 uncultured Ruminococcus sp.
GTTTTTAAAATGGCTTTTACAGCAAAAGACGTAATGACACTCAGACAGAAAACAGGCTGCGGTATGATGGACTGCAAGAAGGCACTCACAGAAGCAGACGGTGATATGGATAAGGCAATTGACATACTTCGAGAGATGGGCGTTGCAAAGACAATCAAAAAGGCATCAAGAATTGCCGCAGAGGGCGTTGCAGTTGCATATTCGGATGATAAAGCAGGCGTTGCACTTGAGGTCAATGCAGAAACAGACTTCGTTGCAAAGAATGCAGATTTTCAGGCATTTGTAAAGACAGTTGCAGATACAGTTCTTGTTGAAAATCCTGCTGATGTAGCAGACCTTCTCACAAAGAAAGCAGTCGGTTCTGAAATGACAGTAGCAGAGCTTCTTCAGGAGAAGATTCAGACAATAGGCGAAAACATGATCATCCGTCGTTTTGTACGCTATGAGGGTACAGTTGCAACATATATCCATATGGGCGGTAAGATATCCGTTATGGTACAGTTCGATACAGATGTTGCAGACAAAGAAGGCTTTGCAACTTATGCAAAGGACGTTGCAATGCAGATAGCAGCTCTCAATACACAGTATCTTGATGAATCGGATGTTCCCGCTGATGTTATCGAGCATGAGAAAGAGATCATGATCGCTCAAATGAAGCAGGATCCGAAAATGGCTAATAAGCCCCAGCAGGTTCTTGAAAAGATCGTTGGCGGTAAGGTAGGCAAGTTCTATAAGGAAAATTGCCTCGTTGAGCAGGAGTTCGTTAAGGATAATTCAAAGACAGTAGGCTCTTATACAAAGGAGACTGAAAAGGCACTTGGCGGCTATATCAAGATCGTTAAATTTGTTCGTTTTGAAAAGGGCGAAGGTCTTGAGAAGCGTTCTGACGATTTTGCAGCAGAGGTTGCAGCAGCAGTTAAGGGCTGATCCGATATAAATGAATAACATGATGAAGCTGTATTTCTGCAATACAGCTTCATTTTTTATGCAAATGTGAGATACATTAATGATGAAATGTGATAAGAAAACTGTAAGAACCTTATCGAATATATTGACTTTTTGTAGAAAATTTGGTAAAATGGCTAAAGTAATATGTGATTTTTTTGTATAAGGAGCAGTTATTATGGCATATAAAACTTTTTTGGGAACGGTTGCGGAAAGATTCAATCGCAACGGCAAATATTCGGTTCTTCCCTTTGAACCCATATTTCATGCGAAAAGAAATTTAAGTAATTATTGTACGGAATTTATAAGAAACAGTTGTGAGAATCTTTTTTTTGAAAATGGGGAATGCTTTGACAATATAGATAAATTGGATGATATTAGTAAGATACCGTTAAAGGATTATAAGGAAAATATAGTAAAGGATGTTGACAGACTTTGTCTTGAAAGGGCGATATATAAGTTTGCAATCAGCGGATCAAAGGAAGACGCATTTAATGTTTATCTGGCATTTTGTGAGATATTTAAGCCCTTTGGCACCAATTACAGTAATTCAAGTGTACTGCTGGAGGTTTTGGCTGAACATGAGATGAATGCAAGTTCACTGATGATGAAGCACCGTGATCATTATTCCCACTCGGTATATGTATTTATGATCGGAATAGCAGTTTTCTCTCAAAATAAGGATATAAGAAATGCGTTCTATGACAAATATTCACCCGAAGAAAAGGATATAAGAAAGAAAAATGCAGAATTTCTCAAGCTGTGGGGAGTGACCTCGCTTTTTCATGATATAGGATATCCCTTTGAGATAGCTCATCAGCAGGTGCAGGGATTTTTTGATAAAATGAGGTTTCATTCAAAATCCTTGTTTGTGTCCTATAGAAGCTGGAATCATGATAATGAACTGAAGGAGCCTTCAAAGGAAGGAGCTGTGGAGTTTTTCTCATTCAGTCCCTCCGAGCCGGAATATCTGGATGGGTATGATGAGAGGTATGGGAATGATATGAACCGTTATCTTTCCGCACAGCTCTATGATCGCCTGAAGGAGCATTATTGTGATAAAAATAAAGACTCTGAAAGTGTTATGCAGGAAATCTGTGAAATGCTTGAAAAGAGAAGCAGTGATTCTCCGATGTATATGGATCATGCTTATTTCAGCAGTGTGATCCTGCTCAAGACCATGCTTGCAAATAAAAAGAGAATGGACTCGTCAGATATGGACATCCTTATCGCAATAATGATACACAACAGTATGTTCAGATTTTATTTCAACAGGGGAGTAAACAGACCGCTGAATATGAATGACGGACAGCCTTTGGCATATCTTCTCATGCTGTGCGATGAGCTTCAGTGCTGGGACAGGATAGCGTATGGTCAGAATACACGTTCCGAAATAAGCCCATGGGATTTTGATCTCACATTCCACGAGGGCAAGATAAGGGCAGTATACTATTATGATGAATCATTGTTTGAAAAAACACTTTCGTCCAAGTATTACAACAATATGATAAGTAACAGTGAGTCGGATTCGGATACAAAGTCCTATAAATTTGTTGATGACATTGCACGGATAGTAGACCTCGGAAGCAATCATACAATGCTTCGTGTTCAGCCTGTGTTTGCATTCAAGAAGCGTCAGACAGGTCATTTTCTGTCAGATACCACATATATGGATCTTTACAGTCTTGCAATAGTGCTGAACGGCAGATATGACGGTGAAATAACGGTAGAATATTATATGGGCGACAATGAAAGAACATTTTCCATAGATTTGTCGGTTGATAATATAGATGTACTGTATCGCAGGGACAGTGAAGAATCGAAAAAAATATCCGAGGCACTGATCACAAGACTTGAAGAAAATTTTGAAAAGCTGTCGTTGGAATTAAAACTCTCAAACGTAGAGCAGGCAAAAGCATTTGCTTCACATCTCGAAAAGATAAAATGTTTTTATACAAGCCGTAATGTTGACTATGAACTTCTTTCAGTTTTCACTAAAGAGGAAATAGAACAGCTTGCATTCTGGGAGCATGAGAGATGGATGGAAGAAAAGGCAGAAATGGGCTGGCTGTATGGCAGGTTCTATCTTATGAAGAAAGATGTAAACGGTGAACGCCCCGATAATATCGGTGAGCTTGTCAAGCTGTACGATGATATGAAAGAAAAACGTAGAGAAGTTACCGTTGGTGAAGGATATGATGTTCGTATGATGTGCCGTCATCACAAGGATATCGTGCCGATATCAAAACTGACCGAAAAGGATATCGAAAAAGATATAGAGCCGTTAAGATGTCTGTTGAAGTTGCTGAACATCATAGAAGGAATACAAATTTACAGAAGATAACAGAAAGAAGGATATTGATATGAGCAAATTTACTCCCGAAGAAGAAGCGGAAATAAGAAAATTGAATAGTGATATCAAGGTCACAACAAGTGATGACAAAGAACCATATATATTCATAAGTTATAAAAGTGATGACCGATTGATGATGCTGCGTATCGTTCACAGGCTTCATAAAGTATACGGACTTCGGGTATATTATGACAAGGATTTTGATGTAAAAAATGATTTATGGGTAGATCAAATGGAAGCTAACATAAGCTCTGCAAAATGTTATGGAATGATGGCTTTCCTTACAAAAAAATATTACATGAGTTATGCTACCTGTATGGAAATGATGATCAGTCAGACATCTTCATGTTGTATGAAGCGTCAGAAGGAGACTGAAAAAGAATACTTGCCTATAGTACCTGTCAATCTTGAGCCAATGCCCGTATTCAGTGATGAAGAACTTGATATGGATACAGGACTTCAGCAGGACAACAGAGATCCGAATGCGGAAAAACGTGCATTTTTGGATTATTATGAGGAATTGTCAAGAGCCAATCGTATGGGTTTGACATATTACAAGCCTCAAAGAAGCAGTTTTCCCTTGAAGGTAAAAAATTGTGCGGATATTATTCAAAAAATTTATGATTTTGTACATATAAATGCGAATAAATACTACGAAAGTAATTTTGATTCTTTTTGCAATACCATTGCGGAAAATATACATAGTTCCATACATAAGGGAGCTAACAGTATGTCTGTTTTTGATGAAGAAAAATATAACAAAGCTATATCAAGTTTTACACAGACTGCATCCGCTGCTCCAAAAGAGGCAGGAGCTTCCGAAAACTTAACAAAAAAGGATTCACCTGCAAAAGAACAAAAGGTATTCGAGCCTGTTCCCGAAAAGAGTGAGCCTGTAAAAAAGCAGGAAAATACAAATGCTTCCAATGGTGAAGTACCAAAAAAGATCGGTGCTTATATTAAGGACTGTATGAAAAAATTGGAGACATCAGGCTATCGTTTCAGTAAGGAAATGTTTGCCGATCTGTTCGACAGGAATATGTCAAGGCAGATGTTCTCCCTCAATTACGCATTTTTTATTGACGATCCCGATAAAATAAAGGATAGATCGGGTTACAACAGATATTGGAAAGATGCTTTCAAATTCAATGACAAGATAGTTTATATTTCAAGCCAGTGGCTCGAAAACGGAAAACAAAGAGAAAATTTTGACCGTTGGTATGCTTCATTAAATATTCCCAAGAAAAAGGAATTATCTGAAACAACTGATGTTAATCCGATTAAAAAAATCGGTAGGGGAAGTTCAGAGGATTGTACATATTCATTGTATGGTAAAACATATACAGAAAATCAATCAGAAATGATGTGGCGTGTATTTGAGGAAGTATTGAAAAGACATGAAGATATAGTGCCGCGGCTTCCTAATTATCAGGGAATGAATTGTGTTTCTTTCGTTCATTATGAACTTGTAAAAAGTAAATCGGATAAACCGTCATATTTCCGTTCCGCAAGGTGGCTGAATTTTTCAACGGGAGGCTTATGTGTAGGAACAACATACGATGTAATGGACAAACTTGGTAAGATAGCAAAGCTTTTGATGATATGCAATGAGCCTTTCGATGTTGTTTCGTTTGAAAAATATGAGCTTCCGACAGTGCGTCTTCCGATTCTTAATGAATAAGTTTATATTTTAAGTGAGGAGATAGAATTGAAAGAGGAATCAAAGTTTAGAATAGGAAGAATATTTTATATTTTGCTGATATTTTCTTTTGTGGTGATCTCCGCCGAGGGAATCCTGTTCTATGGAAACAAGGCAGATACACCGTTCTTTTTCAAGCTTCTTTTGATTTTGCAGAATATAATAAAAGCATTCGGGTTCAAGACGGTCATTTCATTGAATGATGCGGTAGGGGTGATGAACAGCCATCCGTCAGTGATTCACACGATAATTTGTTATGCTTATGGATTGGCTGTTTTTACGGCACCGTACTGTACCCTGACATTCGCTTACAAAATACTTGAACGGCTGATGAGCTTTGTTTTGAATTTCGGTTTTGTGCAAAAGAAGGATAATATCGTCATTTTCGGCTACAATGATGATGTAAAGACCATTCTCGAGGACAGTGACGAATCAGACCTGTTAAAAAAATACTGTATATATATAGTTTCCGAAAAAGAGATATCTTCCGAAGAAAAGTATAATATCAGCCGTGCAGGTCGCCGATTTTATAATTTCGATATGTCAAAGGCAGATAGAAAAGAGGATTGTAGGTCTTTGCTGAATAAAGTCAGAGCAAAATATGCAAAGTATATTATTCTGTTTGATGAATCTTCCATGAAAAATTTTGCGTTGCTTCAGATATTTTCATTGAATAATGATGATGGAGGTTTTATTCTTAACAAGGATACAAAGATAATCTGTCGTTGTGAGGATTATGGTATAAGTGAGCTGATATCGGATTATTTTGATGCAGGCAATAGCAGTGATCGTTTATATGATTTGGAGCTTTTGAGCATTCCCGAACTTCAGGTAAGAAAGATGTATGAGGATATACCACTTTATACATTTTATAAAGGATCGGGCAAGCCTGTGAAGGACTGGACAGTTCATATTCTGATAGCAGGCTTTGGAAAAGTCGGTCAGCAGGCTGTTTTGCAGGCAATGAACCTTGGGGTGTTCAGTCATCGGAATGAGATAATTATAGATGTGTTTGACAATGATATCAGCACGAAAGCGGATATCTTTGCGGCACAGTTCAGCTTGAACAGCTTTGAATTTGAAGATTCATGTATACGTATGAAAAAAGAGATAGCTGACGGAACATTGGTGATAAATTTTTATAACATGGATGTTCTTTCACATCAATTTTATGATAAGGTATGTGAAAGAGAACTGAAAACATATACATATGCAATAGTGGCAATTGATAGGATAGATGTTTGTGTAGGGTGTGCGACATGGCTTGTGAAGTCATTCGATGAAGTCGAAAATACAAGGATACCTATTCTTGTTCGTATGGATTCTAACAGTATATTATCGGATTATATCACAAACAGCAGAACAACATCCCCGAAGGTGACAAGGCTCACTCAAAGAAAAAGGGCGGTTTCTCTGCATAATATTCTGAATGAGGACATTAACATAAGAGCAAAGGAATTTAATTATATATATTCCAATATTGATATAGTCAAAGAAAGTGATAAAGATAATTCAGGTGGATCAAAGTATGATATGGATGATCATTGGAGGAAAATATCACTTTCAAAGCGTGAATCAAGTAAAGCGGGCTGTGCATACGAAAAAGTAAAGGATGTAATAATAGGTGAGCTTTGCGGTGAAGGTCAAAGTCCGAAGGATGCAATTGATGCTGTTGTTGGAGAGTCGGGCAGTTTGCTGACAAAAAGCGGAGATAAATGGCATTATGACGGTAATGACGATAGATTTTTGGCAAAATTGAAAGAGAATGATTTTGCCTTGACTATGGTAAAGACAGAGCATAGAAGATGGTGCTGTTTTATGGCATCAAAGGGCTGGAAAAGCGGCAGTGAAAGAAATGACAGCTTTAAGAGGCATGATTGTCTTGTTACATTTGATGAGCTTGCCGCAAACAGAAAGACCATAGAAAAGGTCAAATATGATATGATACCATTGATGATAAAATTAAGAAAATAAAGAAAGATAAGAGTGATTTTTTTGAACAGGTTCAGCGAGAGCGAGAAAAAGATCATTGATAAGTTGAATAGTGAGATCATTACGAGCGATAAGAATGGCAGATATCCGTATGTATTCATAAGCTATAAGAGTGATGACCGGCTGATAATGCTGAAGATAGTTCACCGTCTTAACAGTGTCTATGGATTGAGAGTGTATTATGACAAGGAATTTGCAGTAAACAATGAGCTTTGGGTAGAACAGATGGAGGATAATATGAGTTCCGCAAAATGCTATGGAATGGTGTCTTTCATCAGCAAAAGGTATTTTATGAGCTATGCCGCCTGTATGGAAATGATGCACAGTCAAACATCCCGTTGCTTTATGAAAAGGCGGAAGCATGAGAATGAGTATTTGCCGATAGTACCCGTGAATCTTGATCCTTGGCCGATATTCAGTGATGATGAGCTTGATCGTGATACAGGACTACAACATGACAATGTAAATCTGAATGCAGAGAAAGAGGCGTTCATAAATTACTATGATGAGCTGTCAAGGCGGATGGGGCTTAATTATTACAGAACATCAAAAAGATCATGTCGTTTCAGTGTCAAAGATTGTGAGAGTATAATAAAAAGCATTTATGATTTTGCAAATGTAAATGAAAACCGTTATTATGAAAGTACATTTGAATCATTTTGCAACACATTGGCAGAAAATATACATAACTCGGTGTATAAGCTGGATGAAAACGGCAGGATAAATTCCGTATTCGATGAGGAGAAATATCAGAGAGCGATAAATTCATTTCATTCGGATACAGGTGCTTCAGAGGACAGCAGGATAGTTAAGGCTGTTGAGGAAAGTGATGATAAGTCTGATGTCAGTTCTTTTTGGTCGGATTTTATGGAGTATGCTTTCGGGGATGGTGAATTTGGTGATGAATTTCGCCGCCGTAATCCCTCGAAGGACAGGACAATGAATTTCAGCATAGGGACATCACGCTGTCGTATCACTGCTTACAGAGGTAAAAAAATGCTTTCCTGTGGGATACAGATACCTGATGATAAAGGCTTTTTCAATGACCTGTATGCACAAAAGAAAGATATAGAGAGTCAGATCGGATCGAGTGTAAGCTGGAGGTCTGAAGATAGCAGGAAATCGAGCTGTATTGAGGTATCGCATACATTTGATACAGAGGATGATAATGATAAACAGTTTGAATGGCTGAAGGACACAATGCTGTCTATGAAAAGAGCGATAAAAAAATATCTGTAATATAAAGAGAGCTGACGCAAAGATGTGGTCAGCTCTTGTTGATTTTATGATTTGAGTTCTTTGGGATAGAGTGTATCGGGATCGAGTATAACATCGCCATTGTATAATACATTTATTTTTTCACCGTGCATATCTGTTTCTGTGATAGTAATATGAATAATGTAATCAAATTGATAAACAGCAGATGTCTTTACATCAAAGATAATATTTCCGTCAATGTTGAATATTGAAAACCAGTCTTGGGGCATTTTGAGATTTACTTGATCTGTTTCTTTATCTATGTCAAAAATGTATACTTGGGGATTTGTATGTACATTGTGATTTTGTCCCATACATAAGATTTTTCCGTTTTTAAAAGACTTTCCCGATCCGTAAAAAGGGAAGCTATCTTTTGTTTTTATCCACGTTTCGCCGCCGTCGGAGGTCTGATATATTATACCTGATTGTGTTCCGGCTCCTACGCCGGTGGCTATGACATACGCCTTGTTATAGTCGTATACATTAGCACGGTGAACCTTCAAAAGTTCGTAGAATGTGGTATAACCGGCAGCGTCTCCAAATGGCAGTTTTTTATCATAATCTATGGTTGAGAGCATTTTATCGTATTCCGACAGTTGATTGTCGGAGGAATACTCGATATTTGGCTCATCAGTTGAGACGGTCGAAGAAGTGGTGTTTATATTGTTTTTAGTGATACTGCATGATGACAGCAACATTACGGAAGATAATAAAATAATGAAAATTCTTTTTGACATGGAATGATTCCTCCCTAATGTTAATGTAAATACTATTTAACTTTATATAGCAAATATTTTAATATTTTTTATTATATTTGTCTACCATTTTGATAATATTTTATATATATTACAATATCAGAAGTCTTTTTGGGTTGATATTTGTCAAGTTTTGATGTATAATAAGTTATAACATTTTAATGGAAGGCGGATGAAAAGTTGATTTACCGTAATACCCAAAGTGCTGCAAAGAAGTTTTTTGCACATACATCATTATTTATTCTGGGATTTTCCATGTCGGCATTTACTGTACTTGTCTTGGTAAAGGCATTGACAGCAGTATTTGATGCGTCGATAATAGACCAGTTTAAAAGTATTTATTACCTTACGAATTATTCTGATACCACCGTGTCGTTGATAAACGGTATTTTTGGTGCAGTTGTTACATTATGTCTGTGTGCGGTGACAGTGGGATTGTTTTTTTCTATGTTTTCAGCTTCAAAGGATAATATGTCGGGAGTCGTGAAAGGAATAAGACTGATAAAATATTCAGTGATTGTCGGACTGATAATTTCAGTTATCACAGCGGTATGTTCTGTTGCGTCCGTCAGTGTTATCAATCATTATGCTCTCAAGGCTGCCGCATTTCAGCAGACTGTAAGTAATAATTCGGGAAAGCTGTTTATTTTGGCAATGTCCTTCGGAGCAGTATCCGTCATACTTGAAATTGCCGTAATAAGACTGATGATAGCAATGGAGAGTTATTTTAAGGGGACTTCAATAAGCAAAGGCGGAACAGGTCTTGCAGGCTTTATTTCAGGTGTCGGAGCAGTGGCAGCGGCATCGGGAGCTGTATCACTGCTTTATGATGTTGTAACGGCAAATTATAAGGCAGAAAATTTTTCTCCTGCTTCACTTGTATCGGATATTTTGAATATACTCATATCAATAAGTCTGATAATATTTTTCATTTCGCTGATGATGTCGGTTTATGATTATTCAAATATGTTTGTTGATGATGAATATTTTTATTATGATTCGGATGATTTTTTGTGGGATGATGATGAAAAGTTTGAAATAAAAGTGTTTCCCAAGGACGAGGATCACCGATATGACAGGTATTCAGAGCCAAAGAAGCGATGCCGCCTGTTGATATGCTTCATACCGAATATCCCGATAATACAAAACAGGATAGTGCTGTGAGTGAGTCGGTTTAAGAAAGGAGATCAAAAAATGGGTAAGATAAAGAGTATGAAACAAATGAAGGATGTTTTTCAGTCGAAGATAATGCGTGGAATGATAATATCCCTTTCCGTGAGTGTAGTTTTAATGCTGACAATGGCAGTAGTTATGTTTGTTTTTGCAAATACGACTGACAGGACATATTTCTCATGGGGCTTTGGTGACGGCTCATATGAAGACAGACTTCGGTACAGTAATTTTATAATAATGTGTATGGGAATATTTGATATTGTGCTTGCTTTGTTCAAGTTTGTAGAATTGTTTGCAGCTTTCGGCGTATATAAAAAGTACCCGAAGTCAATAGGCTTTAATATAATAAAAATAATTGCAATAGTAATGAGTGTCATATGTTCGGCTGCATTTGCGGTGTTGTTTGTAGGAGCATTTGTATTGGCAGTGACAAGTGATCAGGGCTATAAGCTGGCAGCGTTCAGATCAATGATAGTACCTGCAATAGTAGTATTTTTTCCGACATTGAAATTCATATCCCTGTCCGTTACGGTCACATCTGTTAAAAAGCAGCTCACAAACGGTGTATTGCTTCTCATAATAAGTACGGCTGTACTGATTGCCTGTGATTTTATAACAGTCGTCGATACATTGTCGGATATAAGATATTATTCGGTCATATCGCTGAATGTGGCAGCAGTATTTTTGGTATTCGGTGTAGTTGACCTGTTTACATTTTTAATTGCAAGGTATTATGCGAAGATACAGTTTGCGGAAAAGAATCAGAATATGGACAAGATATAATACAGCTTTTTCATGAAACAATTATCCCCACAGATATGACATTTGTCTGTCTGCGGGGATTGTTTTTATAGATTTTATTATTGTGTGCGTAAGGTTTCAAGTTTCTCGGCATTGTCACCGACTGCGGAGTAAACTACCATTGTAAAGAGGAGGTCTGTGATACCTTGGTCTTCGATGAAGTCGACAAGATTAAGATCAAAGTATCTCATATCTGCCACATAAATTTCCTCATATGATCCAAAGAGATATCCCGGTATTGCATTGCCGTAGCTGTCCTTGACAATAATCAGCTTTTTGCCGTTTTTGACATTTGTCTTTACCCTTACGATTTGTTCATCACCGCCCATAAAGGTCAGATAAGCGTTGTGCTGTGGGTCTCCGACATCGCAGAAGAAATCCCATTCGCTCATATTGGTGAAGTCTGTATCATAATGTTCTGTCACGCATTGATCGAGATTTGACGGAGTATAATATGTGAAGGTTTCGGGGTCATTGTTTATATTGGGGTCTTGTGTAAATGCGTACATAGTTCCGACAAAGCCCTCTATATCATGCTTCTGATAGGTGGATAAGTCCTTGAAATCGAGACCGGCTGTTTCAGCGAATTTCTGTGCTGCATAGTAAGCACCGAGACCTGTCCAGTGGTGGTCAGTGCGGAAATAGATATCCTCGTTGGTGTGATATGAAAGTACGGTATCTATGTCAATGCTTGTGATGCCGTCATCAAGTCTTGAAGCAATGCTGTCAAAGACCTCCTTCTGACTCACGGTATATTCCGAATAGTTGGAGGGAGTATAATATTCGCTTGCAAGCGGAGCTATCATGGAATATATCCTTACATTGTCATTCAAATCCTTGCGGAAGCTGTTAAGGGCATCGACATATGAGTTGCCTGTACCGCCTCCGAGCAATTCCAATGCACGATAATGTCCGTTGTGCTTGACGACTATGATACCGTTTTCAACGGTATATTCAGCTTCACCCATTTGGCTTGTCTCATTCTTTGACTCCTCTTTTGAGGACTGTGACTCCTGCTTTGAAGTCTCATCTGCCTTTGAAGCTTCAGAAGGCTTTTGACTTGTCTCATTTTTTGAAGCTTCAACAGGTTGAGGCTTGTTTTTATCAATTCCCTTTACGCCAACCATTTTGACCTCGTCTTCAGTATGCAGACCAAATATACCCTTGAAATTATATCCTGCAGTTTTGAAGCTGTCACGGAAAGGCACTGTATCATCATAAAATTCAGCCACGTTCTTTGTAAATTCACCTGAAAAATATGAATTAAGGCTGAATTGCGGGAAGGTTGCGAGCTTACGTTTTTCGATTTGAGATTCTGTCGAGCGTGGGAACAATATCAAAAATAATGATATGAGACCGAATACGATGATAAATATAAAGACGGAGATCGTACATACAAACTCGGCAATATATTTTCTTTTAACACGGTTGTAGGACTGTGCTTTTGTTCTTTGTTTAGGCTGATCAGGTCGTTTATTTTCCAAATTTTAGTCCCCCTCATCAAAAACGGAAATACAAGAATGGATTGTTTGTATTGTCAACAAGAAGTATGCTCGACATCACAAGCAGCCAGCAGCATATAGCTGTACCGCCTATTTTTCCGACAGTGTAAACTATGTTGTTTCCCCATTCATTAAAGAAATACTTGATTTTTGGAATGACAGGCATGGAAACAATGATTGCAAAGATTATCAGGAAAATATTATTGAGCAGGGAATTCCAAGTTATGATATCGCCAAAAGCATTTCCGTTTGTAATCATACTGATGCCTGTTATATTCATAAAGAATCTGCCGAGCTGTGACAGATCGGTAAAGTTGAATATGCCAAAGCCGATTATGATTATGAGTTTGCTGTAAATATGTGTAAGGACCTTGTTCCACTTTTTCATGCGTTTTTTACCGATCTTTGTCTCGATGAATATGAACACGCCGAAATAGAGTCCCCAGAAGATGAAGTTCCATGAAGCACCGTGCCATAGTCCCGTACAGAACCATACCAAAAACAGGTTGGCATATTTTCTTTGTTTGCCGAAGATAGGCATATAGAACAGATAGTCTCTGAAAAATGAGCTTAAAGATATGTGCCATCTCTGCCAAAATTCGCTTATGGTCTTGCAAATGAACGGGTAGTTGAAATTTTCGTTGAAGTGGAAGCCGAACATCCTGCCAAGTCCTATTGCAATATCGGAATATCCGCTGAAATCGAAATATACATAAAGAGAATAGAGGATAACGGCATACCATGTTCCGAGGAAGGACAGATCGGTGATATCCTTGCCGAAAAATTCCTGAACGACTGCATAAAGGTTGTTGGCGAGAATGACCTTTTTTGATAAGCCGACTATGGCTCTCATAGCACCCTCACTGATATCGACAACGGTAGCTTTTCTGTTGTCTATTTCCTGTTCTATAACGCTGTATCTTACAATCGGACCTGCTACCAATTGGGGAAAGAGTGCGAGATAGAGCAAAAATTTGTAAAAATCCTTTTGAGGAGGAACAGTTTCCCAATAGCAGTCCATGATATATGATATAGCCTGAAAGGTAAAGAAGCTGATGCCGATAGGCATTACGATTTGAGGGACGGGTATGGATATATGCAGAAGCATATTGATATTTTCCACGATAAATCCCGTATATTTAAAAATTATGAGCAGAAGAAGATCAACACCGATAGCTGCTCCGACAAAAATTTTTGCCTCTGACTTATCCTTGTATTTACCGATCTTCAGAGCCATGCTCCAGTTAAAGAAGGCACTGAAGATGAGCATGATCACCCATATCGGTTCACCCCACGCATAAAATACGAGTGAGGCTATGATAAGTACAATATTTTTTTGTTTAAGGCTTTTTCTGGTATAGTAAGCGAGAAAGACCACTGCAAGAAACAGATATACAAAATACAGTGATGAAAATACCATTTTTTTAATTCCTTTCCGATAATGTGCAGGTTCAGTCCACAAGCGATCTTAATTCTTCACATCGCTGATAGGTAGCAGAAGCCATAGCATTGTTTATGAATATTATCTCATTGATATCATTGTCACGGAGATACTGATTCAAATTAATTTCAGCATAGCGTGAATCAATCATGTGGGTTTCACTGTATGTATAAGCGATAAAGGGACAGAAAGCGTTTCCGTAGGATTCCTTTACAACTGCAATTTTCTTTCCGTTGCCGTCACTGTTCTTTGATACGATTATGGGCTGATCACCGCCAAGAAATACACCATAGGCATTTATTCCTTCGGCATATTCATGGAGAAGTGCATAATCCGTCGGATCATTGCCATAGTCATCATATAATGTTGTACTGATATCCATGTCGACCGTAAAATATTCAACATAGTCATCCTTAAGGTTATCAAGTCCGGGTATATCACTGTCTGCAAGACTGCCCTGATAGCCCTCTATTTTTTTTGATGTCATGCTGCTGATAGGGATTGCATCAATTTGGGCAGCCTTGCAGAAATCCGCATAAGCATAATAAGCGGCTCTGCCTGTCCAATGATGATCGGTGTTGAAATAGAGATATTCATCACGGTGCTGCATCATAGTGGAATAGGTATTTACAGGTATGATGCCCTCGGCTGAATAACTGTTTGTTATTGTATCAAGATACTCCTCTTGTGAAGCGACAGTGTCTTTGAATTTATCGGGCAGTGTAATACCACAGTGTGTGGGTATCAGGACATTGTACATTTTTATGTCACTGCCAAGACTGTTTTTGATAGTCGATATCACGTCCGAATAGTTTTCTGCCATATCGTCATCACCAAAGAACTGTTCATAAGCAACACCGTTGTAAACGAGCAGTCCGTTGATATATTCCCCGTCATCTTGAGGTGTAGGATCCTCGATATCGGGGACAGAAGCATCATCATAGCTTGTGTCAGTCAAACTGCTCTCGGTATTGTCTGCCGATGTATCATCGTTATTATTCTTTGCCGTATCTTCATCATCAGATATCGAATATGTTTTTTCGGACACCGTATTTGAAGTGTTATTTTGTTCATTGCTGCAGGCAGCGGCTGATACTATAAAGCACGCAGACAGCATTGCAGCAATGATCCTGCTTATTTTTGGTTTCATAGAAAATAGTCCTTTCAATCATACGATCTCATTCGATGGTCATTATATCTGTAAAGCCCGTTATCTCAAATATTTCCAATATTGCCTCGTTGACATTTATGAGCTTCATCTGTCCCTGTCGGTTCATTGTCTTCTGTGCAGAAAGAAGTACCCTCAATCCTGCCGAAGAAATGTACTCAAGACCGTCCATATCAAATACAAGCTTGGTAATATTCTCCAAGGATGTATTTATCACCTTTTCAAGTTCGGGTGCTGTTGAGGTATCGAGCCTTCCTGTCAGTTCTATTGTCATATTGCTTCCGTTTTTCTGGCTGTTGATTTTCAAAGAAATCGTCTCCCTTCAATATAAAAAAATATCTGCATTTTATTATAGCATTGACGATAATTCCTGTCAATAAAAAAACTTTGTATAATATCCGTTAATTTTTCGTGAAGGAGATCGAAAACATTTTGACACAGGAATTTTTGTAAGATTGTCATTAAAATGCTTATGAGATAATTGACTTTTTGTATGAAATATAATATAATGTATTGAGGACAGGGTA
>CACXGJ010000200.1 GCA_902767125.1 uncultured Ruminococcus sp.
GAGATAGATGCAGCAAGCAACAACGGTGTTGATGATATAAGAATACTCCGTGAAGAAGCCAATTTCACTCCTGCGGAGGCTAAATACAGAGTCTATATAATAGATGAGGTGCATATGCTCTCCATAAGTGCATTCAATGCCCTTTTGAAGACTCTTGAAGAACCGCCTCCCCATGTCATATTCATATTGGCAACGACCGAGGTACATAAGCTGCCTGCGACCATAACATCAAGGTGTCAGCGTTTCGATTTTCACAGGATATCCCCCGAGGATATCGCCGAAAGACTTGAATATGTGTGCAGTCGGGAAAATGTTTCGGTTGACCATGATGCAGCCCTGCTTGTGGCAGGGATAGCCGATGGTGCAATGAGAGATGCCCTTTCACTGCTCGATCAGTGCATGGGACAGTCTGAACACATTACAGAGGAAACTGTCAGAAAAACAGCAGGACTTGCAGATAAAAGCCATCTGTTTGAGATGACCGATTCTATTTTGAATAAGGACGCTGCCAATGCAGTTCGGATAATAGATGAGCTTCATCGAAATTCCAAGGATATGGCAAGGCTTTGTGATGAGCTTATCGGACATTTCAGAGCGATAATGCTCATAAAAACAGTCAGGGAACCCAAGAATAATATCGTTATGTCGGAGAGCGACTTTGAGAGAGCTTCAAAGCAGGCTGAAATGATGAAGCTGCCGTTTGTGATACGTGTCATAGACACGCTTCAGTCAGCTATGGAAAGGATGCTTCAGGGAGTAAACCGCCGTATCGAAATGGAAATGACAGCTGTGAAGCTGTGCAGTCGGGAAAGCACTGAAAGCTCCCATGCAAATCCGTATCCGAGTTCAGACCTTGAACAAAGGATATCTGTACTCGAAAAATTCTTTGAGGTCATAAAGAACAATCCGTCAATTTTGCAGCAGAAGCCTGCTTCAAAAGCAAGCAGTGTCATTGCTCCGCCTATCACCAAACCGTCTGTTGATATGGATGAGCTTCGCAAGAATGCCGTGAAATTTCAGCAGTGGCAGGAGATTATTGAGAATATAAAAAAATATTCCCGAAGTCTCGGAACGAGCTTTGACGGAAGTACAGCATATATAAGCGGAAAATATGTTCTTGTTGATTCAGGCAACGATCTGTGTTTTGAGCTTTTGAGGAAGCCTGAACACAGAACCGAACTGAAAAATATAATACATAAAGTAACGGGCAAGTCCTACAGCTTGGGAAGATATTCCTATCCCGATGAACAAAAGGCTGATGATCCCCTGACAAAGTTGTTGTCGGATTTCAGGGCGGCAGGAGTACCCGTTGAGGATAAAAAAAATAATAATAACACAAATAACGGAGGTTAATATCATGAAAGCAAGATTACCAAAAGGCTATGGAAACGGCGGAGCATCAAATCTTCAGCAGCTTGCACGTCAGGCTCAAAAAATGCAGGAGGAAATGGATATCGCCAGCCAGCAGCTTGAAGAAAAGGAATATACCGCAACAGCAGGCGGTGCAGTTACAGCAGTTGTTACAGGAAAATTTGAGATAAAAACTCTTGAGATTAAAAAAGAAGCAGTTGATCCCGAGGATGTCGAGATGCTTTCCGATATGATAACAGCAGCAGTGAATGAGGCTATCAGAAAAGCCCGTGACGAAAAGACCGAGACAATGGATAAGATATCAGGCGGTCTTAATGTTCCCGGATTGTTCTGATTATGGGCGAATACCGAGTAGCACCGCTTGAGGTACTCATAGAACAGTTTGAGCAGTTCCCGAGCATAGGTCATAAGACTGCTTCAAGGCTTGCGTATCATGTTCTTTCAATGTCGGAGGAACAGACAAACGGTCTTTCCGAGGCTATCAAAAATGCTCATAAGAATATACATCAGTGCAGTATATGCTGTAACCTTACCGATACCGAGATATGCTCGGTGTGCAGTGACGAGAGCCGTGACAGGTCGATAATATGTGTTGTAGAGGATTTCAGGGATGTTATTGCCCTTGAAAAAACACGGGAATTTAATGCATTGTATCATGTCCTCAACGGTGTTTTGTCACCGCTCAACGGCGTTACTCCCGATAAGCTGTGCATTAAGGAGCTTCTTGCAAGACTCAATGATGATACAGTGAAGGAGGTCATAATGGCAACGGATGCTACCGTTGAAGGTGAAGCTACTGCCATGTATCTTTCAAAGCTCATAAAGCCCTTCGGCATAAAAGTTACCCGTTTGGCTTATGGTCTGCCTATCGGTGCCGATCTTGAATATGCCGATGAGGTGACACTTTCACGTGCCATCAGCGGCAGAAGCGAAGTTAACTGAACAATTAGAAGTTAGCAATTGGCAATGAATTTGCGAGCAGGAAACTCGTCTTCTGACGAAGATCATTGCTGATTGCTGATTTACAGGAAAGGAGTCGAGTACATGGCAAAAGAATCATTGAAAACTATCGCCCAAAATAAAAAGGCTTACCATGAGTATTTTGTCATGGAAAGCTTTGAAACAGGCATAGAACTTTTCGGGACAGAAGTAAAATCAATCCGTCAGGGCAGAGTCAATTTAAAGGATGCCTGGTGTACCATTGAGGATGGCGAAATATTCGTCAAAGGTATGCACATAAGTCCCTATGAACAGGGAAACATATTCAATAAAGATCCGATGCGTGTCCGTAAGCTACTCATGCACAAGCGTGAAATAATGCGTCTTTACGGCACTGTCAAACAGGAGGGTTATTCCCTTATCCCGTTGTCACTCTATTTCAAAGGCTCAAGAGTCAAGCTTCAGCTCGGCTTATGCAAGGGTAAAAAGCTCTATGACAAGCGTGATGACATGGCAAAACGTGATGCAAAGCGTGACATCGACCGTGCAATGAAAAATAAATTAGCAATGAGCAGTTAGAAATTGTTTTTTTGCAGGAGCATATCATTGCTCATTTCTGATTGCTGATTAATGATACATGGGGGCGTAAAGGTTTCGACAGGGAGTGTGAGCCTCGGCAAGCGAGCAGCGGCA
>CACXGJ010000201.1 GCA_902767125.1 uncultured Ruminococcus sp.
GGTTTGAAGGATCCGAACAGACCTGTGGGTTCATTTATATTCCTCGGACCGACAGGCGTTGGTAAAACGGAATTGTGCAAGGCACTTGCACAGGCAATGTTCGGTGACGAGAATGCAATGATAAGATTTGATATGTCGGAGTTCATGGAGAAGCATACGGTGTCAAAGCTGATAGGCTCACCTCCCGGATATGTAGGCTATGATGAGGGCGGTCAGCTTACGGAGATGGTCAGACGCAAGCCTTATTCTGTACTGCTCTTTGATGAGATAGAGAAAGCACATCCCGATGTATTCAATATGCTTTTGCAGATACTCGATGACGGCAGACTGACGGATTCACAGGGCAGACACGTTAATTTCAGGAACACCGTTATCATAATGACCTCAAATGTCGGTGCAAGACTTATCACGGAAAAGCAGACTAATTTAGGATTTTTCGGAGGAGAAGTTTCATCTGATAATGATAATTCAAAGATAAGGGAAGCAGTTTTGGGAGAACTTAAAAAGCTGTTCAAGCCTGAATTTTTGAATAGAGTAGATGATACGATAGTATTCAATAAGCTGACAGGTGAGGATATACAGGCAATAGCAAGGAACCTTCTGAAGAATCTTGAAAAGAGATTGTCCGACCTTGATATAAAAGCGGAATTTAAAGATGAAGCTGTTGAGGCAGTTGCAAAAGCAGGCTTTGATGATGTATACGGAGCAAGACCGTTAAAGAGGGCTATACAGTCGCATATAGAAGATGCAATATCGGAGAAAATGCTTGACGGCAGTATTAAGAGCGGAGATACCGTGATATGTGACTATAAGGACGGAAAGTACACATTTGAGGTGGAAGTGAAATGAAGATAAGAGTGGGACACGGCTATGATGTGCATAGATTTGCAGATGACAGGAAGCTGATATTGGGCGGAGTCGAGATACCGTATGAAAAGGGACTCCTTGGACATTCAGATGCAGATGTGCTTGTTCATGCGGTGATGGATTCACTTCTTGGAGCAGCGGCACTTGGGGATATAGGGACACATTTCCCCGATACCGATATGAAATACAGCGGTGCCGACAGCATAGGGCTTCTCAAGGAAGTTGTAAATCTTCTGAAAGAAAAGGGCTTTGCGGTATCAAATATAGATGCCACTGTAATTGCACAGAAGCCGAAATTAAAGCCGTATATCGAGCAGATGAGGAAGTGCATTGCAGATGCCATGCAGACGGATATTGACAATGTGAGTATCAAGGCAACGACAGAAGAAAAACTCGGATTCACGGGAAGATTAGAGGGCATATCGGCACACTGTGTTGCACTGATAGAAAAAGAGTAAAAAAATAATGCCATAGGAACACAAAAATTCCTATGGCATTTTTCATTTTAGTTAATTAGTATGGTTATAAAGTTCACCGAGAGTTGTGTAATCAAATCCGATTATAATGTCCGTATGTTCATAGTCCAAATCTTCTCCGTCACCGTAACTTTCGTAATAGGTGATAGTACCGTCCAAAGTACTGTAAACATAATCATAGGGAGATTCGTCAGCAAAAAGGTCTGTAAGCAGTTGATAATCAATGGCATCCTGAATTGTCAGTTGAGCTGCAATTTCACGCTTTTCGGCAGTTGTTGCATCAGGTGTAGGGAGCTTGCTCGGTTCAAGATTGCCAAGTTCTGATATGGGTGATTCCGAATGCAAAGTACCTGCAGCTGTCATTGCATAGAGTCTTTTGCAGGCTGCATCAAGAACGGCTGCATTTGTTTGTTTTTGTGACGCATTTGCATTTTCGATAATGCTGTTTCGGTTGCTGATCATGTTGGGGAAGGCTGCCTGAATTTCTTCTTCTGTCATCTTGAAGAAATTTTTCTCTGCCTTGAAGGGAGTGATATCGGAAGTTGCAGAGAGTTGGAGATTCCATGTTTCATCGCCGATCGAGATCTTATCATTTGTGCATTCAAAGTTGAATGAAACAGTGAAATCATTGACTGCTGATGAATAGATACTGGAAATAAGCTGGCTTGGAGTAAGTTCTGTGGGTTGTGCAGAGGGATTTGTAAGATTAGTGATCTTGAGCTTGGAATCCTTTTTATTGTATTCAAAAGTCAGTGAACGGTTTTTATTTTCTTTCAGCTCGGTAGTTGTAAACGTATAAGTAATGGTATCGTCAGCAGATTTTTTTGTAAGTGAAAGGTTGCTTCCTGTATCACCATATTTTTCGCCTGTGCTTGATACATTGAAATCAAAGAGAGTTTCGGAACTCGGCGGGAATGAAAGTGAAATAGTTCCTTTATTTCCTGATTCGGTTTGAGTGTAGAGGATTTTCAGCATTTGCTGATTGTCGGAGGAGATGAAAAATTCGAGCTTCATTTCAATATCCTGATTGAAAGAGCCTGTTGTGTCGCTGATAGATTTGTCGAGCTGTTTTTCAAGATCCTCAATGCTGAAATATTCATAGCTTTGTATAATAGTATCTTTATATTTTGTCATATACTCTACAAAATAATTTTTACATTCATTGAGGAGATTTTTTATATCCCCTGATTTGAAATCGTATGTAATGACATCAGCGGAATATTCCTTCTGTTCCATGTTGATCGTCTGATTGGTTACTTCAACATGACCGTTTGTTTCAAAGCTCTTGCATACCTTTGAAATGGTGTCATCGAAGTCTTTTTGCATCTGCTGATCCTGTTGGGAAATGTCATAGGATTTTTCAAAGCTGTCTATCATCTGTTCAAACTGCTCGCTGTAAAGAGGGCTGTTTTTGTCAGCGAAAACAGAGCCTTCAAAATCGGTCTTGAGATTTTTGAGATCAACGAAATAGCTTCCCTTGCTGCCCATAGCATCATAATCCAAATTGAAAGAATCGCTGTCGACATAGGACTTTATGCTTGCATTTTGTTCGCTGCCCATGACAGTGATCTTTCCCGATGCATCGATATAAGCCTGTTTTTTATCGGAGTCATATCCTGCGACTGCGGAAATTTCCGTACCCTGCATATTGTAGTTGAATTTGATACCGCCTGCTTTGTAGATATTCTTTGCGAAATTGTAGGCACCGTTGTCCTTTTCCTGTTCATCGAAGTACTTTACAACAGAGTTTGCTAAATACTTTGTGGGATTTTCCTTAAGATACTGTTGTTCAGCCCCTTTTTTCATTGAAAGGATAGCGGGTACACTTGCACCGACAGCGACAGCACCGGCAGCAACAACCGAAGTAATGATAATTGCTTTTTTGTGTGACTTTTTGGGTGCGGTTTCGGTAGATTCCATAGTGGTCTTTTCTTCTTCAACCATGGCAAACACTCCTTAAATTATTATTTGCAAAAAGATTGCCTTTTCTACATATTATCACAATCATCAAGCTATGTCAATAAATGAACTGCATAAAAAATGAGTTCATAAGGCATTTTTATTTCATCAAAGCTATAATTATTGCAAGTATTATAAACTGTGGGTTGATTTGCGGTTTTTATAGTTGATAAGAGAAACAAAGGGTTGTTTGCGTTGAACGGGAAATTGTTTTATAATGAAGATAATGAAATTGACCGTGGAGGAAATAAATTTATGACAGAAGAAAAATTGGTTGACTTGCGTTTGCCATATCCGAAAATGAAGGATAGATTGGTTCGGGTATATGTTCCGAAGCACGAAGAAAGTGATAAGCTGCCTGTGGTATACATGACAGACGGACAGAATTTGTTTGAAGAAGAAAAATGCAAATACGGCTGTTGGCATATCCGTGAAGCAGTGAGGGATGAATTTGAAAAAAGCGGAAGATCTGCAATAATAGTAGGTATATATAATGATAAAGATCCGCAGCGTGCAAGTGAATTGACTCCAAGGTCTGTCGGAAAGCTGAAGTTTCCGAACCTGATGTCGAGGATAATGATATCGCTTTTTGCAAAACCAACCGGAGAGATCTTTGATAATTTCATTATAAATACAGTCAAGCCCTATGTTGAGAAAAATTTCCCCGTGAAAATGGGCAGGAATAATACAGCGTTTTGCGGAAGCTCAATGGGAGGACTTATGTCATTCTTTACGGCATTGAACAATACAAATGTGTTCTGTATGGCAGGAGTATTTTCACCGAATGTTATGATGTATTCAAGGAAAGACATGAAAAAATGGATAAGCTCAAGATCGGCGGATAATAAGCCGTTTTTGTATATGTACATGGGAAACGGTGATGACATGGAAAAACAGCTTTGTCCTGCCTTCAAGTCAGCTTGCATGATACTTAAGGAGATATATCCGAGGGAGTGTCGGAAAATTGTCATCAAAGAAACGGGAAAGCATAATGAAGCGGCATGGGAGCCTGTCTTCAGGGACTTCCTGCATGAATTTCTTGCAAAAAACCATTGACAAATAATGAAATAAAAGCTATACTAAAATGTAATAGCTGTGAAAAGAAGAAGTATGTCGGAAAGCATTCCACAGAGAGAATATGGTCGGTGAAAATATTCGTATGCCCCGTCAGAAATACATCTTGGAGCTGTCGGCTGAATTAAATGCAGTAGGCTTGACCGTTGGCACACGTTACAGTGCAGGGTTTTTTCCGAACCCGTTGAGGTCGGTTTTGTGAAGAACCGATAAATTGAGGTGGTATCACGGTAGGATTCTATCGTCCTCTGTTTTATTTTTTTAACAGGGGACGTTTTTTTGTTCCCGAAATTCATTAAGAAAGGACAGAAAAAAATGGGAGTATTTGAAGAATTGCAGGAAAGAGGACTTATAGCCCAGATGACGGATGAAGCGGAGATAAGAGAGCTTATCAATTCGGGAAAGGCGGTATTTTACATAGGATTCGATCCGACAGCCGACAGTCTGCATGTAGGACATTTCATGGCACTGTGTCTTATGAAGCGTCTTCAGATGGCAGGAAATAAACCGATAGCCCTTATCGGCGGAGGTACAGGCATGATAGGCGATCCCTCGGGCAAGACAGATATGCGTAAAATGCTTACAAAAGAGGATATCGAGCATAACTGTGAGTGCTTTAAGAAGCAGATGAGCCGTTTCATTGATTTCGGTGAAGACAAGGCTATCATGGTAAATAATGCCGATTGGCTTTTGAATTTGAACTATGTTGAGCTTTTGAGAGAGGTCGGAGCCTGCTTCAGTGTAAACAGAATGCTCACGGCAGAGTGCTATAAGCAGAGAATGGAAAGAGGCTTGAGCTTCCTTGAATTTAACTACATGATAATGCAAAGCTATGACTTTTTCTCTCTTTTCAAGAAATACGGCTGTAATTTGCAGTTTGGCGGAGATGACCAGTGGAGCAATATGCTTGGCGGTACAGAGCTTATCAGAAGAAAGCTCGGTAAGGATGCGTATGCAATGACAATAAATCTTCTTCTCAATTCAGAGGGCAAGAAGATGGGCAAGACTGAAAAGGGAGCAGTATGGCTTGATGCAGAAAAGACAAGTCCGTTTGATTTCTTCCAGTATTGGAGAAATGTATCGGATGATGATGTAATCAAGTGTCTGAAAATGCTTACATTTGTACCTATGAGTGAAATAAATGAGCTTGCAAAACTTGAGGGAAGTGAGCTGAATAAAGCAAAGGAGATACTTGCATTTGAGCTTACAAATCTCGTACACGGTGAAGAAGAAGCCCAAAAGGCACTTGAGGGAGCAAGGGCATTGTTTGCTTCAAAGGCTGATACAAATAATATGCCGTCAACAGAGCTTGATGAAGGTGTATTCACTGACGGTAAGATAGGTGTCATAGAACTGCTCTCAATCACAGGTCTTGTACCGTCAAAGGGTGAGGCAAGAAGACTTATACAGCAGGGCGGTATTGCCGTTGATGATGTAAAGGTCACTGATATAAAAGCCGAGCTTTCAAAGGATGATTTTGCAAAGGGCTATGTTGTGATAAAGAAAGGTAAAAAAGTATTCCATAAGGCTATTATTAAATGATAGGGTGATATCATGGATAAGGACAATAAGATACAAAAGAGGCGTGAGGACAGACAGCAGGCTTTACAGCTTGTTTATGAAAGAATGTTCAGGGATGATACATTTGAAGATGTATGTACAGATGCTCTTGATGCAAGAGATGAAACGATAAGCGACTATGCCAAAGAGATAATACAGGGCATTGAAACTCACTTGCAGGAAATTGATGAACTGATTTCAGCGAATCTCAAAGGCTGGAAACTGAACAGGATTTCAAAAATTTCCCTTGCAGCCATGAGAATTTCCGTTTATGAAATGAAATATATAAAAAGTGTTCCCGTAAGCGTTTCAATAAATGAAGCTGTCAGAATGACAAAGGAATTTGCTTCTGACAAAGACGGTGCTTTTGTAAACGGTGTATTGGGTGCAGCAGCAAAAACGCTCAATGGTGACAAATAATGTATTATCTCGGAATAGATACAAGCAATTACACGACTTCGGCAGCAATTTACGATGATGAAAAAAAATCTGTTGTCCACAGGAAAAAGCTGTTGCCCGTAAAACAGGGTGAATGTGGTTTGCGTCAAAGTGATGCAGTGTTTCATCATGTACAGCAGCTGCCGAAAATGACAGAGGAATTGTTCAGTGAATTTGACGGAGATATCACGGCGATAGGAGTATCATCAAAGCCGAGAGACCTTGAAGGCTCATATATGCCATGCTTCACAGTGGGACACGGAGCTGCAAGGGTACTTTCAAGTGTATTGAAGGTGCCTTTGTATGAGTTCTCGCATCAGAACGGTCACATAGCCGCAGCATTGTATTCTTCGGGGAAAGCCGAGCTTGCAGAACAAAAATTCCTTGCATTCCATGTATCGGGAGGTACAACGGAGGGTGTCATAGTGGAGCCTGACAGTGAAAATATCTTCCGTGTAGAGCTTGTTTCAAGGACTCTTGACCTGAATGCGGGACAGCTCATTGACAGAGTGGGAGTAATGCTTGGCTTGGGTTTTCCGTGTGGCAGAGAGCTTGAGGAACTTGCCATGAAAAGCAATGCACAAATTAAGGCAAAGGCAACATTTAAGGATACGAACTGTTGCCTGTCGGGAATAGAGAATATATGCAGAAATGCCTATGACAAGGGAATGTCAAGGGAAGACATTTCCTTGATGTGCCTGAAATATGTTGAGAAGGCAATTTCGGGGATGTGTGAGAGAGTCATGCGGAAATACGGTGAAATGCCCGTTGTATTCGCAGGAGGAGTCATGTCGGATAAAATAATAAAAGACAACCTTTCCGAAAAATTCACAGCATATTTTGCCGAGCCTGAATTTTCGGCTGACAATGCGGGCGGAACGGCATTTCTGACTTATCTCAAACATAAAATATGGGTGCAGGGATTTTAATCCCTGCCGAGGTCAAGGGCGAGCAGCCCTTGTGGGGTTTGGAGCAAAGCTCCAACAATAACAGTAAAGGAGTGGGATTTTAAGTGGGAAGACTTTTTGGAACAGACGGTGCAAGAGGTATAGCCAATAAGGAACTGACCTGTGAATTGGCAATGAATATAGGCAGAGCAGCCGCAATGGTATTGACAAACGGCAGCAAGCATCCGAAAATACTTATCGGAAAGGATACAAGACTGTCAAGCAATATGCTTGAGGGAGCATTGACAGCAGGCTTGTGTTCGATAGGGGCGGATGTAGAGCTTCTTGGAACAGTGCCTACACCTGCTGTTGCATATCTTATCAGAAAATATAATGCTGATGCGGGTATAATGATATCGGCATCACATAACTCTTTTGAGTTCAATGGCATAAAGATATTTTCGAGTGACGGCTATAAGCTGCCTGATGAGCTTGAGGCTGAAATAGAATCTATAGTTCTCGACCATTCAAAGCCTTATGAAGTTCCGACAGGTGACGGTCTCGGAAAAGTTACAAATTCCGAAAATGCCGTATCGGATTATATCGAGCATATTATTTCAACAGTGCCTTACAGTCTTGATGGGATGAATGTTGCGATAGACTGCTCAAACGGTTCGGCTTCGACAACTGCAAGGGAGCTTTTTACAAGGCTCGGTGCAAACTGTCATATACTTTCGGCAGAGCCTGACGGGATAAATATAAATCATAACTGTGGTTCGACACATCTTGAGAATTTGCAGAAATATGTTGTTGAAAACGGTCTTGAAATGGGCGTTGCATTTGACGGAGATGCAGACAGATGTCTTGCGGTCGATGAAAACGGCAATGTCATAGACGGAGATTTCATCATGGCAATATGTGCCATGGACTTGTCATCGAGAGGCAAGCTGGCTAAAAATACGGCAGTCGGTACAGTCATGTCAAATATGGGCTTCGGGAAATTCTGTGAGGATAATGGTCTGAAATTTGTATCAACGAATGTCGGTGACAGATATGTCCTTGAGGCAATGTTGAGAGAGGGCTATAACTTTGGCGGAGAGCAGTCGGGACACGTTATATTCCTTGATTACTCAACAACGGGTGACGGTCAATTGACTGCCGCACAGCTTTTGAGCCTTGTCCACAGAAGACAGGCAAAGCTGTCGAGCATTGCAACTGTAATGACACATTATCCGCAAATCCTCATAAATGTCAAGGTTACCAACGAAGGCAAGGTTCAGTTCTATAAAAATCATGATATCAAGGATAAGATCGAGTCAGTCAAAAATGAACTCGGCAATGACGGAAGAATACTTGTAAGACTTTCGGGAACAGAGCCGCTTGTTCGTGTAATGCTCGAAGGGCTTGACAAGGAAAAAATAACCCGTCTTGCAAATGAAACGGCTGATGTGATAGCTGAAAAAATCGGTCAGTAAAAGTTGCACAAAAAGATATTTTAAATATAAAAAAAGTTCTATGGTTAATTTGCGGATATTTGTGCTATAATAGAATTATCAAAATGTACGGGGCGTTGATGATGGCTAATGTAGATATATCGGTGATAATTCCGTCAAAGGATAATAAGAATAAAACAGCAGAAATAATCCGCAAAATATCCGAAAGCACAAAGGATATCGAGATAGAGTTTATAGTTATTGATATGAACTCAAAGGATAACAGTGTGCTGTGGGCTTTGAATGAGATAAAAAAACGCAATCTTCGGGGATGTGTCATACAGAGCGGAGGAGGTACCGTAAGCTCTGCACTCAATACAGGCATATATAAATCCGAGGGAAAGTATATAACATTTGTCTATCCGAGCAGATTATATAAAAGCGATTATATACATGAATATTATAAAACTGTCGAAGCACAAAATGCAGACTTTGTATTTTCCGCTCCGAAAACAGAGCTTGTAAGTGCGGAGATAAATAATATTGACGGCAATGAATTGGCAACGGGACTGATACGTTCACTGATAAGCATGGATTTTTGTGCAGTGATGATAAAACGGGAGTATCTCCTGTCGAATCACATCAAGTTTTATGAGAACTGCACATACGGCTATGCCGAGGCATTTGTCTTCAATGCACTGATATTTGAGCCAAGGATAGCCTATTCATCGGTGAAGCTTGAAAGGGAATATGTTGATGTCCCTCAAAAGAACGAGGGGATACAGAATAACGGATGCTTTTCAAAAATAGATGCCATGCTGAAGGTATATGAAACGATGCAGTTGAATAAAAAGGGCAGTAATGCCCTGCATAATGCGTTTGAGTATAATAAGATACCGTCAGTAGTGATGTCATGCGTAGATATGCTTCTGAAGGATAACTTCCCGTATTATGCGATAAAAAATTCGCTGAAGCTGAAGGAGTACGATAAACTGCTGAAATTTTCGAGGGTAACGCCAGCAAAGCTCCGCAAAAAGATAATAA
>CACXGJ010000202.1 GCA_902767125.1 uncultured Ruminococcus sp.
AATACCGCTGTTTGCACTTACAGAGAAATCTCTTACGTGTACTTCGTATATTTCCATATCTGTAACGTTTTCATAGGTATGTCTTTCATCGCTGTCCCAACCGTCGGGATCAGTTGTATCAAGGTCAAGTATCATACCTCTTTTACCGTTCACACCCACTGTTCTTGCATACGGATCGACGATATCCTTATTGGTTTTGCCGTCAAAATAAGCATTGTAGGTGTAGTACTTACCGCTCAAATTGCCGTTTGCAACAAGAACCCATGTTCCTTTTACATCTTTCTGCATTGCTGTTGTCTGCTCGGGTGAACCGCCGTTACCCTCTGCATAGATATTGAGTTCTACCTTCTCTGCTGTAGGAGCCCATACACGGAACTGTGTAGAACCGTCAACCAAAGTTACACCAAGGTCATCGCCTGTATAGGTATAAGCATCTTCAAACTCCGCACTTGAAAAATAATCGGGAAGTGTGAGCTTCATTGAAGTATCTCTGAAAGAAATCGTGTATTCCTTTGAATAGTCAACTTCTTCACCGAGAGTCAGTTTGCCTGCACTTGCAGAAGTCATCTCAACAGATGAAACTGCAACATTCTGACCGCCTGCACTTACGATAGTGAAATCGGCTGTTGTGATAACATCGCTGTCATCAGGAGTCTTTGTGAGAGTAAATTCAACTTCTGTTTTTGAAGTTGCATTTGCGGTCTTGATTTTGAGTCCCATAACAGCCTTATCATAGTTTACTGTATAATCGTCAAGCTCCGAACCTGCAACACAGTAAACTTCAACTGTTCCCGAAACCACCGAACTGAGGTCAACCTTTCGGTCACCGTCGGGATCCTTTGCACTCCAATCAGGCTTTCTTACGATAAAGCCAAGGCTTGGAGTAGCCTCTGTGATCGTAATGGTTGCAACTGCACCATCGGCATCACCACTGTCCGTGAAAGCATAGCCCGCACCGTCAAGTCCGTCTGCCCATGCCCACACGTCCCAGCTGTCATAGGCTCCGTCATCACGCAAATAATGGATATTAACTGTCGTTGTTTCAGCCGCATTTACTATACCCGGCACAACAAAACAGCTCAATGCCATTATCATTGTGAGAACAACAGCTATGACACTTTTGGAAATTCTTTTAGTGTTCATAGAATTTCTGTCTCCTTCTCTTAAAAAATCAGCAGTTAGATTTGCCTTTGGAAAGACACTGCTGTATTCCCCCTAATTATATCATTTTTGCTTTATAAAATAAACTGCTTTTTGACTTGTATTTATTACAAATTTACAATCTTAAATTCGTGTATTTTGCACTAACGGACATTCTATTTCTTTTTCATGGATATTTTCTTACCGAAATATTCCAGCTCCATGATATCTCCATACATTCTATATCTCAACTCAATAACTCCACAGCTTTTTGAATTTATAATTATCCTCTCATCTTCTATTATACATTCTTCACTCAAATTCAAATTTTTATCCGACACCTTTATCTTTCCGTCAGAAAATGAAACGGTACCTTTACTTTCTCCCGAAAGGTCTTCTATTTCCCAAATATATGAAGCTACCTCATCCTTTGCAAATATCGGCGGTGCCTGTCTGCATGAAGATGTCATAATCGCCGTCAACAGACATATCGTTATAATACTCCCTCTTTTAATCCACAACTGCTCCACTCTCCACTCTCAAAACTCCACTATAAAAATTATTCTATGACATTGGCGATTATGTATCAAAAATTTGTCACTTTTTGCCTTAATATTTGTTAAAACAATGAATTTTGCAAGTTTTAAAAAATTAACTTGCATTTTTCGACTCTGTATATTAGAATAATGTAGGTTTTTTAATTAATTTTTGCATTATTTTTTAGGAGGACTTTTACAATGCCGAATTATGCTTCTATGGACAAAAACACTCTTTGCAACGAGCTTCAAAAGCTCCAAGCCTATTATGAAAATTACAAGGCTCAAGGTCTCTCGCTCAACATGGCAAGAGGCAAGCCCGGTTCTGCACAGCTCGATATCTCAAACGATATGCTCTATGCCATCACTCCCGAAACTGCCTTCAAAACCTCTGACTGTCCCGACTGCCGCAACTATGGCGGTCTTGAGGGTATCGCCGAAGCTCGTCAGCTTTTCGCCGATATGTTCGGGGTTGATATGAAGAATGTTATGGTCGGCGGAAATTCAAGTCTTAACATGATGTTCGACACCATCGCCTGCATGATGGAGCTTGGAAACAGCGGGGAAAAGCCTTGGAATCAGCAGGAAAATATCAAATTCCTCTGCCCTGCTCCCGGATATGACAGACACTTCGGAATCACACAATATTTCAATATAGAAATGATAACTGTCCCTATGACCTCAACAGGTCCCGATATGGATATGGTCGAAACTCTCGTATCCTCTGACTCCTCCATCAAGGGTATCTGGTGTGTGCCTAAATACTCAAATCCCCAGGGTATAACCTATTCAGATGAAACAGTCAGACGCTTTGCTGCCCTCAAGCCTGCTGCAAAGGATTTCAGGATAATGTGGGACAATGCCTATATAATCCATGATGTGAGCGATACTCCTGATACTCTACTCAATATATTCGATGAACTCAAAAAGAATGGCAATGAAGATATGGCTTTTGAGTTCTGCTCAACTTCAAAGATAACCTTCCCGGGTGCAGGCGTGGCTGCACTTGCGGCTTCAGAAAATAACCTCGCAATCCTCAAAAAACGCTATACCTTCCAAACCATCGGCTATGATAAACTTAATATGCTCCGTCATGTAAACTACTTCAAGAATTTTGACGGTGTGCTTGCTCATATGCAGAAGCATAAAGCTGTTTTACAGCCCCGCTTTGACATGGTCACAGATACTCTTACAAGAGAACTTGACGGTTTGGGGATTGCTCAATGGACAAAACCTAATGGCGGCTATTTTGTAAGTGTAGATGTTATGGACGGCTGTGCAAAAAGAGTTGTAGCTCTCTGCAAGGAAGCCGGCGTTGTCCTCACCGGTGCAGGTGCTACCTATCCCTACGGCAATGATCCAAAAGACAGCAACATCCGTGTCGCTCCTACCTATCCTCCTATTGATGAACTTGAAACAGCTATGAATGTATTTTGCGTATGCGTGAAGATCGCTGCCCTTGAAAAGCTTGTAAAATAACTTATATCTGCCGGACTTTTCCGAAAAGTCCGGCTCTTTTTTTACTTTCAACAAAAATTTGGCGGATTTTAATTAAAAAATATTTGACTTTTATAGACAAAATATATATAATTAATCTTGACATGTTCGTTTTACGATAAACGGACAAACACTACTATAAACATATTGGAGGATACCGTATGAAAAAAATTGGCAAACCGGTGTTCTTCATCGTTTTTGTTCTGATACTCGCTTTGGCATATATATCTATGTTCGGTGTATACGGTGAAAACGGTGACTTTGATGTCACATATATCAAAGGTATCAACGATATTCGATGGGGCATCGACAT
>CACXGJ010000203.1 GCA_902767125.1 uncultured Ruminococcus sp.
ACAAAGAAAAATCTCCAGATGCGTGTAGAGGCTGAAACAGGTGCTTGTGCAGGTAAATTTGAGATTGCTAAAAAGGCTAAACAGAATAATCTCGACGCTATACATGACACTGTTCACGAAATGGCAAAGGACGAGGCTCGTCACGGTGCAGGCTTTGCAGGACTTCTCAAGAGATATTTCGGTGAATAATCTGTCATAATCAAACAATTTTTTTAATAAAGTCCTCTGATTTTTTCTTTATATCAGGGGGCTTTTTTCCTTGATTTATTATAAAAGTTGTGATATATTTATCTAAAGCAAATCTTTTGGAAGGATGTAATCTTATGCAGTGTAAAAATTGTGGTGCGGAAGTCGGCATTGAATACCGTTTGTGTCCCTATTGCAAGAGTGAAGTACAGTATCCACAGCCTAACGGTCAGCAGAACCAGCCTATCATTATACAGAATATTATCCAAAATCCCTCCGCTAATCAGGGCTATAATCAAAACTACAATAATCAGGGTTATAATCAAAATTATAATAATCAGGGCTATAACCCGAACTACAATAATCAGGGATATGAACAGAATTACAACAATCAATCTTACAGCAATAATCCCGTAAGTAATTTCGTCAATCAGTTTGTCGGAAATAATTATCCTATGGACGGAAATATCAGCTATAAAAACAAGACCATAACTCTTTTGCTTGCGATCTTTTTGGGATTTTTCGGAATACACAGGCTCTATGCAGGAAAATATATCACAGGTATTGTTTATATGTTTACATACGGATTATTTGGTTTCGGATGGATATTTGACATAGTATTGATATTAATAGGACGCTTTAAGGACGGACGGGGCTTGTATATAGTCAATTAGAAAAAAATTACCGAACTGCTTTGAACAGTTCGGTTTTTATTATATATCAGAGTTTTGCGATTTCAGCCATCACGAGCTTATTTACTTCAGCAGGATCACATTTGCCCTTCATCTCTTTCATGACAAAGCCTACTATTGCTCCCATAGCCTTTTTCTTGCCTGCCTTCATGTCGGCAACGGCTTTCGGATTTGCTTCAATGGCTTTCTTCACGATTTCAGCCAATGCTCCTGTATCCGTCTTGATAATAAGATTATTCTTCTCGGCATATTCAAGCGGATTTACATTTTCATTGAAAATATGCTCGAATACCTGTTTTGCTATCGTATTATTTATTTTCTTCTCGTCAAGCATTTTTATCAGCAGTGCAAGATTTTTTCCGCTGAATGATATTTCGGTGACATCTTTTTCACTGTCCTTCGATAATCTCAAGGTCTCTCCTATTATCCAGTTGGAAACCTTCTTGGGATCTGCACCCTCATTCACACCATCCTCAAATATATCCGCCAATTCCTTATATTCGGTGATAAGTCCTATGTCATATTCGGGTATGCCGTATTCACGGGCATATCTTTCTTTTTTCTCGTCACGAAGCTCGGGCTGATTTGACCTTATCCTGTCGAGCCATTCATCATCTATTATAAGAGGAACAAGATCGGGATCGGGGAAATATCTGTAATCCTGTGCATCCTCCTTTGAACGCATTGTATAGGAATAGCCCTTGTCATCGTCCCAGCGTCTTGTCTCCTGAACGACCTTATCCCCTGCATCAAGTATGTCCGCCTGTCTTTCAAACTCATTCTCTATACATCTCTTGATAGCCTTGAAGGAATTAAGATTCTTTGTTTCTGTTCTTGTACCGAATTTTTCTGTGCCTTTCTCCCTCAATGACATATTCACGTCCACACGCATTGAACCCTCATTCAATTTACAGTCGGATGCTCCGAGATACTGTATCGTCAGACGGAGCTTATCAAGATATGCCAACACCTCATCCGCTGAACGCATATCAGGTTCGGAAACTATTTCAACAAGCGGTACACCTGAACGGTTAAAATCTACATAGGTCTCACCCGTGAAAGTGTTATGTATGAGCTTGCCTGCATCCTCCTCCATGTGCATTTCGTGTATACGGACAAATTTCTTTCCGTTTTCCGTTTCAATCTCGATTTTACCGTCACGGCATATCGGATAATAAAGCTGTGATATCTGATAATTCTGGGGATTATCGGGATAGAAATAATTTTTTCTGTCAAACTTGCTGTTTCTTGTGATAGTGCAGTTCGTTGCAAGACCTATTGAGATAGCCTTGTCAACTACAGCCCTGTTGAGTACAGGAAGTGAACCGGGCATTCCCGAACATACGGGACATACATTTATATTCGGGCTTCCGCCGAATGCTGTCGAACAGCCGCAAAATATTTTTGTTTTCGTGTTAAGCTCAACATGGACTTCAAGTCCTATAACTGCCTCATATTCTTTACTCATTTCCAATCACCTCTATCATTCATACAATGCCGAATGTCTTAAATTTTCCTTGAAGCTCTGTTCAAAGCTGTATGCAGCTTTTATTACAGTCTTCTCATTGAAAGTCTGTCCCATCAACTGCAAGCCTATCGGCAAGCCGTCCTTGTCATATCCGCATGGCAATGATACAGCAGGTATTCCCGTAAGATTTATAGAAACTGTATATACATCTCCGAGATACATCTTTATCGGATCACTCAAGGATTCTCCTATTTTAAGAGCCGTTGTCGGTGCAACAGGTCCCAAAACTACATCATATTTTTCAAATGCCTTGTCAAAAGCCTGCTTTATGAGAGCCTTTACCCTCAATGCCTTAACATAATAGGCATCAAAATATCCCGATGAAAGAACAAACGAACCGAGCATTATTCTTCTTTTTACTTCATCTCCGAAACCCTCTGAACGTGTCTTTTTATACATATTATTCAGGTCGGTGTATGCTTCGGTTCTGTAACCGTATTTTACACCGTCAAACCTTTCAAGATTCGATGAAGCCTCCGCACAGGCGATTATATAATAGGCAGGTATCGCATATTTTACCATACCCAAATCAAAATACTCTACCTCTGCACCAAGCTCACGGAATTTTTCAGCCGCTGCAAGCACTTTTTCTTTAACTTCTTCGTCTATGCCGTCAAGAAAATAATCTTTTGGCACACCTATTTTCATTCCCTTGACATCATTCTGCAAAGCTGATGTGAAATCGGTGTCATTTCTGTTTGCGGAAGTTGAGTCTTTGGGATCGTGTCCCGAAATTATTTCGAGAATAGCCGCACAGTCGGTAATATCCTTTGCCATTGGTCCAATCTGGTCAAGTGATGAACCATAGGCAATTTGTCCGTAACGTGAAACTCTGCCGTAAGTCGGTTTAATTCCCGTGATACCGCAGAATGAAGCAGGCTGTCTTATCGAACCGCCTGTATCAGTGCCAAGTGCAGCCGCACATGAATTAGCCGCAACAGCCGCAGCCGAACCGCCTGATGAGCCTCCGGGAACTCTCGACAAATCCCAAGGATTTTTCGTTGCACCGAAATATGATGACTCCGTTGTACTGCCCATTGCAAATTCATCCATGTTGGTCTTGCCGAGTACAACTATCCCTGCATCCAATAAATTCTGTACGGCAGTGCTTGTATAAGTCGGATAAAAATTTCCGAGTATCCTTGAGCCGCATGATGTGAGAGTCTCCTTCATGCACAGTACATCCTTTATTGCCATAGGAACACCCATAAGACCTGACCATATTTCTCCTTCGGCAATTTTCTTATCTATAAATCCGGCTCTTTCAAGAGCTTTTTCTTCCATCACCGTTATATAGGCATTTATATTATTTTCTGTATTTTTTATCTGTTCAAGATAAGCCCTTGTTGCTTCGACAGATGTAATTTCTTTATCTGCAATTTTCCTGCCGAGTTCAACGGCTGTAAAGCTTCTTATTTCCTTTGATGAATACACGGAATGCTCCCCCTTCATTAAAATGTTTTCGGCACAATGTAGCTGTCCTCCGATTTTTCGGGGGCATTCAACAGCATATTGTCACGGTCATTTCCATTTGTCACGACATCATCTCTCAACACATTTGACACAGGAAAGCAATGGCTCATCGGCTCAACTGTCGATGTATCAAGCTCATTGAGCATATTTACATAGTCAAGCATATCTGTCATATCTTTTTTAGCCTGCTCTTTATTTTCGTCCGAGAGTTCGAGCTTGGCAAGCTCTGCAACATATTTTATCATATCATCCGTTATCTGCATACACATCTTCCTCCAATTTATTTTACTAAAAAAACCGCATCAAAACTGCCTGTTCGCAGAATCAATGCGGTCTTGTCAACAGCTATGTATAATAATATCATAATCACAATAAAATTACAAGTCAAATTTAATCATTTTTAAGCAGTCTTTTTCTTTTCCTCATGCCTTTTTCCCATTCTCCCTCAAACGATATTATTCCTTTGTAATCAGTGAGTTTTCCGTAGCCGTTGAAATTACCGTCGGCAAATTCTCCTTCATAAGTTCTTCCTCTAGCCCATACATATTTTCCGTGACCGTTTCTCATGTCGTTTTTCCATTCGCCCTCATAGTATGAACCATCGGGATAAGTTTCCTTGCCGAAACCCGACCTTTCATCTTCTATTAAATTTCCATCATAGCAGGTACCCTTACCATTATCATATTTACCCTTGCCGTGTCTTTTACCGTTACTGAAAACTTATAAAAAGTTATAAAATCAACTTTTACGTTCCATTCCTTGTTCACCGTGTCCACTTTTGATAATAAA
>CACXGJ010000204.1 GCA_902767125.1 uncultured Ruminococcus sp.
CGCATAGCCCTTTTCTTCAAGCGTTTTCACCATATCAATAATTTGCTGTACATTCTCTGTCGCACGGGGATGAACACTCGCTTCACGGACATTCAAGCCATTTGCATCTTTCTTGTACTCGGCAATATATTTCTCCGATACCGTCAAATAATCGCTGTTTTCTTCATTTGCCCTTTTGATTATCTTATCATCAATATCCGTGAAATTCTGCACAAAGGTCACCTTGTAACCCCTATATTCAAGATATCTCCTGAAGGTATCAAAAACACATATCGGTCTTGCATTTCCGATGTGAATAAAGTTATACACAGTCGGACCGCAGGCATATATCTTCACCTCATTCGGTGTTATGGTCTGCAATTCCTCTTTCTGTCTTGTCATCGTGTTATAGATTTTCATTTAATTTTCTTCCTTTCGTTTTAATTCTTCAAGCTCTTTTTTGAGCCTGTCAATTTCTCCTTCAATAGCACAGAATTTCTGTGAAACAGGGTCTGTGAAATGTATCTGGTCAAGCTCCTGACATTTTACTTTCTCTCCGTTTATCCTTACGACCTTTGCAGGCACTCCAACAGCAGTTGCATTTTCGGGGACTTCCGTCAATACAACTGCACCTGCCGCAATCCGTGCATTGTCTCCGACCTTGAAAGGTCCCAAAACTCTCGCACCTGCTCCGACAAGAACATTATTCCCCAAAGTAGGATGACGCTTTCCGTGATCTTTGCCTGTACCGCCAAGTGTCACATTCTGATATATCGTACAGTAGTCCCCTATTTCAGCAGTTTCACCGATAACAACTCCCATTCCATGATCTATGAACAGTCCTTTGCCGATAGTTGCACCTGGATGTATCTCGATACCTGTCTTATGCCTTGCCCTTTGTGATATCCACCTTGCGATATACTTCATATTATGGCGGTAAAACCAATTTGCCTTCCTGTAAGCCCTTACCGCTTTGAAGCCCGAATACAGCGTATATACTTCAAACCGGCTTCTTGCGGCAGGATCACGCTCCATTATGGAATCCAATTCCGCTTTAAGTTTATCGAACAACCGAGCCACCTCCCACACAAAAAAATCAAAAAAGCCGTACCCCAATAAAAATAGGGGTACAGCGATAAACTGCACGGTTCCACCCGTAATCGACAAAAAAATACTTTGTCCTCATTAAGTCTATAACGGCGACAACCGTGCAAAGATACTTAATTTCCCTCTGCAAGCTCAAAAGTGCATTTCACGGATTCACTAACAATGCCCTTTCACCTTGTGGCATTTCTCTGTGGAAAGCGATTTTCCGTTACTTCTCTTTATCAACGCTTTTTTCCATATACACATATTATACACTATAATTTTTGAAATGTTAATAGCTTTTCAAAAATTATTTTTTATTTAATCAAAAAACAATACATCTTTTCTCTGAAATCAGGTGATGTATCATACACCGCATGACCAAAACCACTGTATATCTTCATTTCAAAGCCATCGTTCAATTTGAAGCTTTCAGCCATTTCCATAGTCGGCTCTGTTCCGAAAACTTTATCATCATTATCACTTACAAGCATAACGGGACATTTTATATCTGAAACTTTGTCGGTCATATCAAGGTCTTTTGCTCCGTTTGCTATAATTATAAATCTTTTTAATTCTTCATCGGAAACTGTTTCCGCTATACCGCAAAGTGCTTCCCTGAATTTTTCAAAAGTATCTTTTGGATATATCTTTTCTCCAAACGATAAAAACAAGGATTTTTTGTCATTGTTCTCGGCATATTTTATCCACTCGTTTATCACTGAAAAGCGTTTTTCGTCAACACGCATTGCTGTTGAACAGAGAACCAGCTTTTTGACAAGTTCAGGATACTGCAATGCTATTTCCATAGCTATCATTCCGCCTTGAGATGCTCCGAAAATACTGATATCTTCAAGTCCGAGATATTTTATTGCCTGTACCGTGTCATAAGCCATATCACTCACAAAATAAACAGGCGGTACTTCCATACGGCGGTCAAATATATATACCGTGAAGTCATCCCAAAATAATTTGTACTGCTTTGCTATAAAAAGGGGATACAATATACTGCTTTGTACACTCAATCCGGGAATAATGACAAGTATATTGCTTCCGTGTCCGAATTTCAGATACTCCATTGAA
>CACXGJ010000205.1 GCA_902767125.1 uncultured Ruminococcus sp.
ATTGTATATCATTCGTGTACAGCCGAAAGTTTTTGAGAACATTACTTTTTGTTCCTCATTCGGATATATTCTGAACTTATATGCCTTGTTCACTGACCTTCACCACCTATTTTTATCAAATATTTTATAATTATATCTTATAATCAAACTTTTGAATTGCCGCTTTAGGATAAAAAACCGACTTACAGATATACACCTGTCTGTAAGTCGGTCTTTTTATATATTCGGAGCCGAAAAAGCACATATCACTTGATAAGGCTCTTACCGTCCATTTCTTCGGGCTGTGAAAGTCCAAGAAGCTGAAGCATTGTCGGAGCTATATCGGCAAGTCTTCCGCCGTCTCTCAAGATGCAGGGATGATTTACCACACAGAACGGTACAAGATTAGTTGTATGAGCCGTGAAAGGTGAGCCGTCTTCGGCTATCATCTTATCGGCATTGCCGTGATCAGCCGTGATAAGTGCCACACCATCCATTTTTACAACTGCATTGACTACCTGTCCGACACATTCGTCAACAGCCTCAACTGCTTTTACCGCTGCATCAAACACGCCTGTATGACCTACCATATCACAGTTTGCAAAGTTGAGGATAACTACATCATATTTTCCGCTTTCTATTCTCTCGACTGCATTTCTTGCGACCTCATACGCACTCATTTCAGGCTGAAGATCATATGTTGCAACCTTCGGTGACGGGATAAGGCATCTGTCCTCACCCTCCGAGACCTTCTCAACACCTCCGTTGAAGAAGAAGGTTACATGAGCATATTTTTCTGTTTCGGCTATCCTCAACTGTGTCATGCCCTTTGAGGATATGTAATCACCGAACATATTTACAAGTGACTGAGGCTTGAATGCTACCTCGACATTCGGCATTGTAGCATCATACTGTGTCATACAAACATAATTAAGCGGGAAAAATCCCTTTCTTCTCTCGAACTTGTCAAAGCTCTCGTCAACAAATGTCCTTGTAATTTCTCTTGCCCTGTCAGGTCTGAAATTGCAGAATATGACACTGTCGCCTGAATTGATAGTCGCATTTTCCTCGCATACGAACGGAATGACAAATTCATCCGTAACACCGTTTGCATAGGAATTTGCTATACCCTCAACAGGATCGTTTTCTTTGACACCCTCACCGTATACAAGAGCAGAATAAGCCTTTTCAACTCTGTCCCAGTTGTTATCTCTGTCCATAGCATAATATCTGCCCGATACAGTGGCTATTTTACCAACGCCTATTTCTTCGAGCTTTGCCTTGCATTCGGCTACATAGTCCTTTGCACTTGACGGAGGAACATCTCTGCCATCCAAAAATGCGTGGAGCCATACCTTTTCTACACCCATTTTTTTAGCCATCTCAACAATGCCGTAGATGTGTGTTATATGGCTATGCACTCCTCCGGGTGACATCAAGCCCATAAGATGGAGAGCCTTTCCCTCACCCTTTGCATTTTCCATAGCCTTTACAAGAGCTTCATTTTTCATTACACTACCGTCTTTGATAGCCTTTGTAATTCTTGTAAGCTCCTGATAAACTACACGTCCTGCACCCATATTTGTATGACCGACCTCACTGTTTCCCATCTGACCGTCAGGCAAGCCCACATCCATTCCCGATGCAGCTATCAAGGTCACAGGATTTGTCGAAAATATCTTTTCCATATTCGGCTTATTTGCCGTTCTTATGGCATTGCCGAAATTCGTGCCTATTCCAAAGCCGTCAAGTATCATCAATACTACAGGTTTTTTCATCTTTTGATTTCCACCTTTTTATCAAACTTATTTCAAAAAACAATCTGTCTCAAATCGACAGCAAAGGAACTCCGCTTATTTGCTTGCTGCTGCGATGAGTACACCGAACTGATCAGCCTTAAGTGAAGCACCGCCTATAAGACCGCCGTCAACATCAGGCTGTGCAAGAAGCTCCTCACAGTTTGCAGGATTCATAGAACCGCCGTACTGGATTGTAACAGCGTCTGCAACATCCTGTGAATAGAGCTTTGCAAGAGTATCACGGATGAGCTTGCAAACTTCCTCTGCCTGCTCGGATGTAGCAACCTTTCCTGTACCGATAGCCCATACAGGCTCATAAGCGATAACTGTCTTTTTAACGTCCTCTGCACTTACATCAAACAAATCGAGCTTTATCTGTCTTGCAACAACTTCCTCTGTAATGCCGCATTCTCTTTCCCAAAGCAATTCGCCTACACATACTATCGGCTTCAAGCCTGCTGCAAGAGCAGCCTTTGTTCTCTTATTCACAGTCTCATCTGTTTCACCGAAATACTGTCTTCTTTCGCTGTGACCGATGATAACATACTCTACACCAAGCTCTGTAAGCATATCGGCAGAAATCTCGCCTGTGAAAGCACCGCTCTTTTCAAAGTGTACATTCTCTGCACCTACTTTGATGTTTGTACCCTCTGTCATTGCAACTGCTGTTTCAAGATTCGTGAAAGGAACGCATATTACAACTTCACAGTCAGCATTTTCAGCCAGCGGCTTGATACCCTCAATAAGAGCCTTTGCTTCGGGACGTGTTTTGTTCATCTTCCAGTTACCTGCGATTATTGTCTTTCTTAAAGCCTTGTTCATTTTAAAAATCTCCCTTGTATTAATATTTTTCATCAAACAATGGGACAAGACATACCGCCCTGCCCCATCGCCAACTAAACAAATTTATTTTTCAAAAAAATTACTCTTTCTCATTGAGGCAAGCAATACCGGGAAGGATTTTACCCTCAAGAAATTCGAGTGATGCACCGCCGCCTGTTGAGATGTGTGTCATTCTGTCAGCATAGCCGAGCTTTTCAACTGCTGCTGCAGAGTCACCGCCACCGATTATTGATATAGCATTGCTCTCTGCAACTGCCTTTGCAACAGCGATAGTACCCTGTGCAAAGTTCTCCCACTCTGAAACGCCCATAGGACCGTTCCATACAACCGTACCTGCACCGTCAAGAGCCTTTGCAAACTTTTCTCTTGTCTTCGGACCGATATCAAGTCCCATCCAATCGTCAGGAATCTTGTCGGAATCAACTATCTTGTGTTCGGCATCAGCCTTGTACTCTGTTGCAACAACGGTATCTTCGGGGATAAGGAAATTAACGCCCTTTTCTTTAGCCTTTGCCATGATATCCTTTGCAAGCTCGACCTTATCAGGCTCACAGATGGATGTACCTATCGAATAGCCGAGAGCGTTCATGAATGTATAAGCCATGCCGCCGCCGATGATAAGAGTATCAACCTTGTCAAGAAGGTTTGTGATAACACCGATTTTGTCTGAAACCTTAGCGCCGCCGAGAATAGCAACAAAGGGTCTCTTGGGATCTTCAAGAGCGCCGCCCATTACTGTAATCTCTTTCTGTATAAGATAACCGCATACTGCCGGCAGATAATCAGCAACACCTGCTGTAGAAGCGTGCGCTCTGTGAGCTGTACCGAATGCGTCATTTACATAGATCTCTGCAAGTGAAGCAAGCTCTTTTGCAAACTCGGGATCGTTCTTTTCCTCTTCCTTGTGGAAACGAACATTTTCGATAAGCTCAACCTCGCCATCCTGAAGTGAAGCAGCGATAGATTTTGCACTTTCACCAACAACATCAGCAGCCATCTTTACTTCAAAGCCAAGAGCCTTTGAAAGATAAGCAGCAACAGGAGCAAGAGAG
>CACXGJ010000206.1 GCA_902767125.1 uncultured Ruminococcus sp.
CGGTACTCCCTGTCGCCAATGTGCAGAACGCTGTAATTTTTAATAAGGTCTTTCAGCATAATCATTTACCAAACGAGAGGTGAGAAAAAATTCCTCACTCCTCACTCCTCATTTCTCATTAAGTAGTAGGACCTGTGTATTCAGCGGTTGAGAACCAACTGTCAATGATAGTACTTGCTCCTGTCGCAGTGGTATCAACGTGACGACGAGTAGCCATCAATTTTTTGTTGTGCTTGTTGACACGATAGTCACCCTGAATTTGTACGGTAGAGTAAGTTACATTATCTTCAATTTGCTGTATAGATTCCTCGCTGGGCTTGAATGTCACGCGGAAAAACTTGTAAAGATTGGCAACAGAACCGTCTTTTTTGCAGAGAGATTTGAAGATAACGACACAAGGAACAGGCTGTTCACTTCCAGTCACGACATTAGAGCCGTTTTGAGCGTTTTCACCGAAAAGTGTTTGCCTGTCGGAATCGGTAAGGTAGTTAAGAGCAAGAGTAATAGAGCCTTCGGTAGCGTCAATAACTTTTTCCTGCATTTCACCGTCACCGTAAAGCTTTGCTTCCTTGACATTTGGAGTGTATGTAACACTTCTCGCTCTGCCTGTCAGGTCGAGAGCCGTGCCGTAAGTGCCTTCATCTTCGTCTGTAATAGGTATAATTGTAATTTCCTGTACGTTGATGTTTGTTTTGCCTGCATAGTTGCTCATATTTATCGTTCCTTTCATAAATCAATATTGTAATCGGCGGATATGCGAAAATATTTCGGGAAATCGTTGTCAGAAATGTAGAGCGTTCCCGAACGACAAAACCCGCCGTTTTTGAGTAAAGTTTTGAGAGTTTCGTAAAGATTGTAAGTTTGAGATTGAGATTTGCCGAAAATGCTGAAAGTGACGAAAAAGCGAGTTGCAATTTCATCACCGTCTCCGAATTGAGCGGGCTTGTCGTATACGTTGTAAGCCACGAATAGGTCAGGCGGTTCTCTTGCAAATTCGGGCATGGAAGAATAAAACGGTATCTCGAGAGAATCGAGGATACCGTCAATTTTTTCGTAAATATTCATTTTTTAATCACCAAGTTTATCAATTTCGCTTGATATAGCGTCAATAACGGCTTGAGCAGCTTGTTCAGAGACATTGTCAAAGCCACGTCTGATGTGAGGTTGAGCTTGGATAGTGCCTTTGTTTACCTCAACTTCCTTACCGTTGCGGACTTGTATCATAGTCGGACTTGAACGGTCTATTCCGAAAGGTTCAAAAACACCGTTGCCTGGTCTGCCAAATTCATAAGTCATACCGACAACGCCTGCATTAAATCCATTTGCATCTTCTTTGAAAGTGTCGGACATATATCCGATAGCAATGCCAAGAGTACCGTTTTTCGTGGTATAAATATTTCCCTTTGAGATGTAGTGGGATAGGTTGTGAGGTGCAAGCCGTCTTTGTTCCGCAAGGATAATATTTGCCCCTTTGTGTAATGCTTGAAGGACAGCTTTATTTATATTTTCATCAAGCAAGTCAAGTTCTTGTATAAGACCTTGAATGTCAGGCATATCCATTTGAAAAAATCCTGCATTTGCACCGCCTATCGTTTCGGTTTTACCGCTTGAAGTAGTAACAGTTCTTGCAATAGTGCGAGCTTTGCTTTGCCTTACATAATTACCATCAATATTCACTAAATCTTCTACGTTAGAATAGCCCCACTGTTCAACTTTTCAGTTTCGTTCAACTGCTGGTACTAAATTAGCGAGAAAAACTTTTTGTACGTCATCTGGAAATAGCCTTTCATAAAAGCGAGTACTATCTTCAATAATCTGTCCATTTTTGTTCTGAACAAATCTCATTCTGCGAATACTTTTTCTTTTATATTTCGCCACGCTGTCACCTCATTTCGGGCATAAAAAAACCACTCTGAAAGAGTGGTTATGATTTAAGTATGTTTTTTTAGTGATGGACAAATTCCGTGATTTTTATCTATCCAAATAAGAGAAAATATACCACGTTCATCAATGAATCCAAATAATCGGAGCTTGTTGGTCAAAGCAAGAGAATATATTTCATCATCAAAGATTTCCGAAAGATTAAGTTCAGTAAACCTTTTTTGAGCATCGGCAATGAGATTCGACAACGGTATCGGATGATTTCGGGTATTGCTTTTTCGTCCGGAAGTTGTGGTCAGGATGTCACGCCATGTCATTCTTTCAAAATCCCTGAATTTGAGGAAAAGATCGGGTAATATATCAAAATTGCAGTCAATTCCCCATTGTTCATGGTTGTAATCGCAATATTGAAAAGACCATTTTGGAGATTCATCAAAAAAGCTGTTTGGATTTTCAATACTTCGGGGAATCTTGTTGCCGTTTACTTGGACAGACTGTTTGATTTTTTTGTTTTTACTCACAGTCAGATACCCCCGTAATACTCCTGCATACTTTCCTTGGTAATTTCACGACTGCATCTTTCACCGTTAGGGAGATTTGCTCTTGCAAGCTTCCAAGGATTTTCCTGATGTGTGAGATTGCTTAACCACAAAGGTTCTTTATCACCGTAGTATTCAATAACTTTATCCATAGTTTCTTTTTGTTCAGCGGTAAAGACATCATCGGAGTATTCCGAGAAGTCTTCTTTGTCAACTACGAATTTACCTCTGTGTTTATCGAATAATTCAGGAGATACAGGACCATTTGCCCACGCTTCGATTCTTTCATCAAACAAAGGTTTTTCGTCCCAAGCCAAAGACCAAGCCTGACAATAGTAAACTAATTTTTGCAATTTCATTGTTGTCATTTTTCCCATTTTGTTCAAAATATAGAACGCAACATTAAAAATTTTTACATTCATTTTTATCGCCTCCCATTTATATTATATACCATTTTTTTAGCTTTGTAAATTGACAAGGAATATAATTTTCAAGGATTTGAGCAAAAATTATTTTCAGTTTCTTTAAAGAGAGAGCTTGACAATCAGGTCATTCAAGCCCGTAGAGATATTGTCAATGCGGTAACGAGTACCGCTGTATTCAAGGTGAGTGAAAGTGTCACGGTCAAAGTCACGTTTCCAGACTTGAGCAGTGAGGTCAATTTTTCTTCCGACACCTTCAACGGATGTTTTGAGAGAAAGTGACGGCAAAGAAATATCACCTTTGACTGTGATAGAAGTTTCGGAATTTTCGCCCGAATATCCGTAGCCCTCAACGACTTTAACGAGAGTAAGGGATTTGTTGAATAAAACTCTTTTCAAAGAAAATCACCTCACAAAAGGTTTTTTGAGTGCATATCGAGGAGAGACTTTGACATTTTGTTCATGGATATCTGTGCAGTATCAGGACGGTTGTTTGTGTAAAAGTCATTGCATAAACCGAGAACGGCTATTGTAATATCTTCATGTTCATCAAGTTCCGCAAGCGTAAGACCTGTATATCCCATAGCACGGCTTTTTGCGGCTGTCATACAGGCATTAAGGGCAGTTTCATCACCGTCAGAAACGCCAAGCCAGTCTTTTACAACATTGATTGTAATTTCAGATACCGTCATCATCAGTTACCTGCGGCAACAACAGAGCCTTTAACAATTTTCTGAGTGTTCTCAACAGTATTATCAATTTCAATCCAGAGAACAAAGCCTGTAGCGTGCTGAGTAGCGTACATTTCATTAAGAACCTGAATATTTGCATCTTCGGAAATCTTCACAGCAAGACCGCTGAAATCACCGTAATAGAGAAAATCCTTTCCTGCTGTCGCACTTGCAAAGCCCGTCATATTATCGGAAACATAGACAGGTTTGCCAAGAAGTGTATAGCCTGTCGGAGAATTGAAGTCCTTGATAAGCAGATAATTACCCTGACCGTCCTTGAGCTTGCGGATAATGGTACGGGTAGTCGGGTGCATTATCCAGCAGGCATTTGCCTGATAAACGTCCGGAATGGTATCCTGAACATCAACGAGATAATCGGAAGTGATAGAGCTGCCGGAAGTAATATTCAATGTTTGTGTAACGGACTGTTTCAAACCACTTGCTGTACCGCCGTTAGTCGCAGAAGTACCTCCATTGATGAGATAATTCTCAATGAAAACGGCAATTTTCAGAGCCATTCTGTTTACAACGAATGAAACTATATCAAACTGACTGTTGTTGATAAGTTTTCTTGAAACGACAACAAGACAGGCAGCCAAAAAGCCTTTGAGTTCAACAGAAGTCAGCTTGACGGCAGTAGCGGTAAGGCTTGAAAATTCACTTGCAAAGGAAACGGAAATATCACCGCTTGAAGTATCAACTTTCGGGATAGATATATCGCCCTTGATGTAGTATTTTGTAGCTTTGGCGAAGATTGGAGAGATGTTCACGACCTGATCGATAATTTTGTTGACAATGCTTTTGGGGATAACGGCACCGTTATCGCCGTAAGTCAGATTGGCACGGGTCTCAAGGGATTTATCGCCCGTTACCTGACTTTTGAGATAGAGTTCAAAAGATCTTGTTTCCTGTTCATCAGTAGGAGAGCTGTCGGGAGATTTACCGAGTTCAAGATTTCTGTGTTCGGTTTCTCTTTTAATTTGCTTGTCGAGTGCGGCAATTTCCGTTGAGAGAGAAGTGAATTTTGTTTCTTCCTCGTCGGTGAAAGCACGGGTTTCATTTTCGGCATTTTCAAAGAGTGCTGTAAGTTCTGCATAAAGCGTGTTTCTTTTTTCCTGAAGTTTAGTCATTGTAAATACTTCCTTTCAAAAATTCAAAATATTTTTTCTGCTGTTCAAAGCGGGAATTTTCCGCAGATTCAACAGATTTTTCAACGGTAATATTGTTTTCAAAACGACATTCACGGAGAAGATCACCACCACGAAGCTCAATGGAAGTCGCAGTGTAAGCAGGAGTTTTCGTGAGAATGCTGACTTCATCAAGCTCGATTTCCTCAAGAGTACGGATTTCGCCTGTGTCGTTCCAAGAGTCTTTTTTGCATTTAAAGCCGAAAGACCAGCCCGTCAATTTACCGTTTTTTGCACAAGAGATAACTTCCTTGTCGGAGATGACAGCTTTAGCGAAGAGACCGATATTATCCTCACGGAGTTCCAGACCGCTGTTTGTGTCGCAAATCACTCTTTCATGGTTGAGCATAAGCTGAACGGTGTTGCCGTTTTTAAGTGCTTTTGCGAAAGTGCCTTGTTTCACGACTTCACGGAAGGGAATACCGCCCACACGGTGCAGGACACGGCTTTCACGTTCCACGGCATTGACATAACCGCTGATAACGGCTTTATCTGCACTTCTGATTTCGATATTCATACATCATCACCACCTTTCAAAGATAGTTATAAAGCATTTCGATTCGCTTTTTGGCTTTTTTGATATGTTTATACACACTTGCAGGCGTAACACCCATTTTATTTGCA
>CACXGJ010000207.1 GCA_902767125.1 uncultured Ruminococcus sp.
ATTTCCTTGCCTACGGGATTAGGTCTTTTACCGTTTCGCAAACAAAGATTGTAGAATCTTTCCCAGAACATAATAAATACCCCCTTATAATATAGAAAAAAAGATTAAATATGCCATTCACAATAAATGAGGCATAGACGTGCAGTAAGTCCAAAATATTACCACACAGCTTTATTACATATTAACACAAAATAACAATAAAAACAAGAACTATTTGCAAAAATCCTTTGTGAAATTTTTAAAAGATTTGTGAATTTACTGTTTTGAATATCTTTTGGCATTTATTCTGTCGGAGACAGAGCCGATAATACTGAAAATGATAAGCAGACATACGTTTGTTATGACAATGCTTGCCCCTGTCGGAGTATTGTATTGGTATGATATTATCAGACCTGAAATACTGCAAAGTACAGCAATCACAGCGGAGCATATCACAACTGTTCTGAAGCGTCTGCATATACGCATTGAGGTTATGGCAGGGAATATTATCAGGCTCGATATGAGCAGAGAACCCATCATTTTCATGCCGACAGTTATGGTAAGTGCGGTAAGAAAGGCGATTATCATATTATAAGCACCTGCCTTTGTACCTGTTGCCTTTGCAAAGCTCTCATCAAAGGTAACTGCAAATATCTTGTTATAAAAGAATACAAACATTATTATAACAATAATTGATAGAATTATACATATAATAATATCTTTTTGAGACATTGCGATTATGCTTCCAAAGAGATAGCTGTTTATATCGGTATTCAAGCCCGTTGTCATTGTAGCGACCATTATTCCGACAGCAAGAGAAGCTGTTGAGATGATAGCGATGGCAGAATCACCTTTTATTTTTCCGTTTTCGCTTATGCGTAAAAGGAAGAATGCAGCGATAACGACTATCGGAATGGCAAATTCCAGCGGAGCGGCAGCATTTACAGCGGCAGCTATTGCCAATGCACCGAAACCTACATGGGACAAGCCGTCACCTATCATGGAATATCTCTTTAAAACAAGGCTTACTCCCAAAAGTGCCGCACAAAGTGATATGAGTGAGCCGCCTATGACTGCTCTGACAAAAAATTCATATGAGAACATTTTTATTATTGATTCAAACATTTTTTTTATCCTCCGAGAAGAAATATTTTCCGACAGGACTTCTGATATATTCGTCGGTTGTTCCGAAGAAGGTCTCGTCACCGTTGAGATGAAGAATATGCGAAGCATATCTGACAGAGGATTTTATATCATGTGATACCATGATGATAGTGATATTTTCCTTTTTGTTGAGTTCTTCAATGAGTCTGTACATATCCTCGGTGACAATTGGATCAAGACCTGTAACGGGTTCGTCAAGGAGAAGAATTTTCTTGCTTGCACATAAGGCTCTTGCAAGAAGCACTCTTTGCTGCTGACCGCCCGAAAGGTCACGATAGCTTCTTTTCAGAAGATGTTCTATGTTGAGACGTTTTATGTTGTCGATAGCGGTCTGTTTGTCGAGCCTCGAATAGAATGGTCTCCATCCACGGCTGTTTGACCTGCCCGACAGAACGACCTCATATACACTTGCGGGAAAATCCTTTTGAGCAGGAGTCTGTTGAGGCAGATAGCCTGTTTCATTTTTTTTAAGACCGTCACCACGGGTTATTTTCCCGTGAGCAGGAGATTTCAGACCGAGTATACCTTTGATAAGAGTGCTTTTGCCCGAGCCATTCTCACCGACTATGCAGAGATAATCTCCCTTATCAACGGAGAAATTCAGATTTCTGATAACGCTTGTATTCTCGTATGAAAAGGATACATTTTCGCAGGTTATGAAAGCCATTATCCGAGAGCCTCCTTCAAAGCAGAGGCATTGTCACGCATTATCCAATAATAGCTTGCATCATTGTCCATTTCCTTTTGAGTGACATTATGACATGAATGGAAGGTAAGTTTTTTAGCCCCTGTACTTTCGCAGATTACATCGGCAACTTTTCCCGAAGAAAATTCTATCGAGAATACAACGGGTATTTTTTCTTCCTTAACTTTATCTATGAGGAAAGATATTGTTGCGGCACTCGGCTCTGTTTCGGAGGAACAGCCGGGGAATGCGGCATAGTATTTCAGACCGTATTCATCGGCGAGGTACCTGAACGGAAATCTGTCACCGAAGACAATAGTCTTTCTGCTTGCATTTTCAACGATCTTGCGAAATTCATTGTCAAGTGCAGACAGCTTTTGACAGTATTCGGCAGTTCTGTTTTTGAAGAAATCGACATTTTTTGAGTCAAGCTCACAGAGAGCTTCTGAAATTTTCCTTGTAATGAGAGAGGCATTTACGGGAGAAGTCCAGACGTGTTCATCATATTCTATCGTATCACCGTCATCTTTATCCTTTTCCATGCCTTCAACTATCTCCTCCTGCACCTTGTCTACAATGTCCATGAGAGCGATAATTTTTTTTGGTTTCCTGTCGCCTGATTCAAGGATATCATTTACCCATTCATCTGATTCTCCGCCGACATATATGAACAGATCACTTTCCTGAATTTTGATTATATCCTGTGGAGTCGGATCATAGCTGTGACTTTCCATACCGGGCTTGAGGAGCATTGAAGCATTTACCCTGTCACCGCCGATCTCTCTTGCAAAGTCATAGGGCGGAAATATCGTTGCAACGATATTGAGCTTCCCGTCATTGTTTTTATCATCCTGCTTTCCGCATGAGCAGAATACTGTCATAAGAGCCGTTATGCAGAGCATCACGGAAATAAACTTTTTCATAGAAATTTTCACTCCTTGTTTTTATCTTCATTTATGCAGCTTTGGCATTTGCCGTAAAAAACGGTTCTGAAAGGATCTATCTCAAAGCCGTGTTCGGAGAATATATGCTCCGAAAGCTCCGACAGATGAGAACATTCAAGATGAATAAGACAGCCGCATTTTTCGCACATCAAGTGAAAATGCTCTTTGCATTTCTGATTGTCATTGTACTGAAAACACGCACTTGTAGCTCCGTCAACGGTATATTTTCTGATAGAGCCTTCTTCGAGAAGTTTTTCGAGATGTCTGTAAATGGTGGTGACACCGACAGGAGTACCGCTTTGAGCGAAGCAGTCACTTATCTGATTGACCGTTACATGAGAATCCCTGTGTTCAATGAGATATTTCAGAACAGCATCCTTTTGTTTTGTCTTATAGCCGTTTGACATTATATGATCTCCTTTTGCTGAATTTGAAAAGCATTTTCATTTTACAATAATATACATGAAATGTCAATAGTCGGAGCCGTGTAAATCAATTTTTATTATAAAACTTCGTGGGGG